>CAXMRP010000075.1:0-11596 GCA_964196155.1 uncultured Polyangiaceae bacterium | reverse complement strand
GCAGTTTTCACCGGCATGCGGGCATCGGAACTGCGCGGCCTTCGTTGGACTGATACCGATCTTGAAAAAGCGCAAATTCATGTCCGGCAACGTGCCGACCGCTACAGCGCAATAGGAATGCCAAAAACGGACGCGGGGCAGCGGACAATTCCGCTACCACCAATGGCGGTTAATACGCTCAGGGAATGGAAACTAGCGTGCCCTAAAGGTGAACTTGATCTGGTTTTTCCAACCGGGGAGGGAAACGTCGAATGGCACGCAAACATCGTCAATCGCGGCTGGAAACCGACACAGATTGATGCCGGTGTCGTCAACGATGAAGGCGAAGCAAAATATCCTGGCCTTCATGCGCTACGGCACTTCTATGCGTCGTGGTGCATCAACCCGAAGGATAGGGGCGGGCTGGAACTTCCGGGCAAGGTTGTGCAGGAGCGCCTGGGTCATTCCTCAATAACAATGACAATGGACGTTTACGGCCACCTATTTCCAAGCACAGACGATGGCGAGGCGATGGCGGAGGCCGAACGCCGACTTCTGTCAGCCGTTAACGCGACATAAACGCAACATGGTTGCAGTTCCGCAGCAATATTTTCATCTAAGTTATTGATATTGTTTGGCTGGGGAACCTGGATTCGAACCAGGACCGACGGAGTCAGAGTCCGCTGTTCTACCGTTAAACTATTCCCCAAAAAGCCGCGCCAAGGTTCAAATCAACGCAGAATTGGCCGCGTTCGGCACGTCGCTATAATACGGGGTCCGCCCCCGTTGCAAGAGAGCGTGCTGCCGGTGACATGGCTAGTTCATTCTAAATGGCCTGAATGATCGCCATGGCGCTCGGAAAAACCGGGCTGTCCGCGTTTCAAGGCAGTTTCGCGCGCGCTATCTTCCTGCTACCATCAGGACAACAACCCGGCGCTGACGAAGCAACTGTCTGCGCCGGACAGATATAGGAAATACTATGCCAATGGGTGCAGACGCGGAATGGCCCGCGACTGAGCCCGGTCAGGCGGTTGGTCACGATGCCGAACAGCGCGCTTCAGCGTCTGCCGGGTCCGGTGACAACCAGACTGTGCACCGGCACGAAGCGCCAGACAGTGGTCAGGCAAAGGCGAATGCCGGGCTGCAAGACGACGCTGATCGGGTAGATGCCGGTAGCGGGGGTGCCAGCCGCGATGCCGGAATTCAGGCATCGGGCCGCGAGCGTGTCGATGACCGCAATGCCGGGGCGGCGGATACTGTCCCCCGAGAGAGCGGGCACCAGACAGCCGGACGCCACAAGACCGGGCGACGAGGACGATACCCCGGGCGACGCGGACAGCGCCGCGGGCGTGGGCCCTATTACGCTGCGCTTGATCTGGGAACCAACAACTGCCGCCTGCTGGTTGCCGAACCCGACGGCCAGACGTTTCGCGTTGTCGATTCCTTCTCACGCATTGTTCGCCTCGGCGAGGGCCTTTCCCAGAGCGGGCGGCTGAACGACGCCGCCATGGACCGCGCCATCGGCGCGCTGCGCGTGTGCCGGGATAAAATGCGGTCCCGACGGATCGCTGGCGTCCGCATGATTGCCACCGAGGCGTGCCGCCGCGCCGAAAACGGCAAGCGATTTATGGAGCGCGTGTCAGCCGAGGTCGGCATTGACCTGGAAGTGGTCGACCGGCGCACCGAGGCCCAACTGGCCGCCGCCGGCTGTTCGGCCCTGATGGATCCCAATGCCGATGGTGCGATCCTGTTCGATATTGGCGGCGGATCGTCAGAAATCGTCTGGCTCGACCGCAAGAAAAATCGCCGTCGCGGCCTGATCAAGGCGTGGGTGTCGCTGCCGCTTGGCGTTGTCACGTTGGCGGAAAAACATGGCGGAGTAGACGTCGACCCGGCGATATTTGGCGCCATGGTCGAGGATGTGCGCACCGAATTCGGTCGGTTCCGCGCCCGCGATGCGTTGGGCCGGGCGATTGCCGAGCGGCCATTCCACTATCTCGGTACGTCGGGCACTGTCACGACGCTCGCCGGCGTTCATCTGGAACTGCCGCGCTACAATCGCCGCCATGTCGACGGATTGTGGATGGAAAAGGCCGATATATCCCGGATGATGACCCGCATAACCGCCATGAATTATGAAGCCCGCGTCGCTAATCCCTGCATTGGTGCCGAGCGGGCGGATCTCGTGCTGGCCGGCTGTGCCATTTTTGAGGCGATCCGGCAGGAATGGCCGTTGGACCGGTTGCGGGTCGCCGACCGGGGCTTGCGGGAAGGTATTCTGGTCAAGTTGATGCGTGCTGACGGCCATCTGGCGCCGCCGGCAGCAAGACGCCGCTCCCGCCAACCGGTGAGTGGTCGCACCAATCCAAATAAGGCATCAGGCGCGCAAGCCAGCCCGGATGGCGGCCGGCGCGACGAAAGTACCAGCGATGAAAAAGATCACTAGGGGCACCGGCGGCGCAGGCTCCCGCAACATGAAAACCAAGGTAAAGTCCGGCCGCCTCAAACCGTCATCCCGCCGCTGGCTTGAGCGCCAGCTCAACGATCCCTATGTCGCCCGGGCCAAGGCGGAAGGATATCGTTCGCGCGCAGCGTTCAAGTTGATGGAAATCGACGACCGCTATCATATTTTGAAACCTGGCGACCGGGTGATCGATCTGGGCGCTGCGCCCGGTGGCTGGACACAGATTGCGGCGGATCGGGTCCAGTCCAGCTCCAAGCGGCCCGCAATCGTTGCTGTAGATTATCTCGGCATGGATGCGTTGCCCGGTGCAATCATTCTGGAGAGCGATTTTATGGACAATAACACGCCCGACGAAATTATTGCGGCACTGGGCGGCGACAAGGCCAATCTTGTCCTGTCAGATATGGCCGCGCCGACAACCGGCCACGCCGCAACCGATCATTTGCGTATCATGGCGCTGTGCGAGGCCGCCGCCGAATTTGCCGCTCTGGTTCTGGCGCCGGGCGGACATTTTCTTGCAAAAGTGTTTCGCGGTGGCGCCGAGCAGGTGTTTCTGGCTGGCTTGAAACGCGACTTCACCAAGGTCCACCACGTCAAGCCGCCGGCCAGCCGCGCCCAGAGCGCTGAACTGTATTTGTTGGCAACCGGATTTCGCGGCAAGACCGGCTAACAGACGCCATATGAAAACACTCGGTCTCGTGATATTGACCCGTGCCAATCCCGAGTCGGAATCGCTTTTGCCATCTTTCATTGGCGATCACTGGCCGTTGACGGTCGATAGATCGGGACAATCGGAGTATTGGCATGTCCCGTATTATAGATGTAACCACCGGCCACGAGGCTCTGACATTCGACGATGTCCTGTTACGGCCGGGCCGGTCGGAAATCCTGCCGTCGGAAGCCAATATCGCAACCCGGCTGACCAGAACCATCAATCTGAACCTGCCAATTATTTCAGCGGCCATGGATACCGTCACCGAGAGCCGGCTGGCCATCGCCATGGCGCAGGCCGGTGGACTGGGCGTTATCCATCGCAATCTGGAACCCGATGCCCAAGCCAGCGAGGTCCTGAAGGTCAAGAAATTTGAATCCGGCATGGTCGTCAATCCGGTCGTTATCGGCCCCGATGCCACGCTGGCCGATGCCAAGGTCCTTATGGACGCCCACAGGATTTCCGGAATCCCGGTGGTCGAGACCGGGCGGGAAGGGGGCCAGATCATCGGCCGCCTGATCGGCATCCTGACAAATCGCGATGTCCGCTTTGCCTCCGATCCGGCCCAGCCTGTCCGCGAACTGATGACCCACGAAAATCTGATCACTGTCGGCGAAGGCGTCAGTCAGGACGAAGCCAAACGGTTGCTACACTCCCACCGGATTGAAAAATTGCTGGTTATCGACGATGACCGGAACTGCATTGGCCTGATCACAGTCAAGGATATCGAAAAGGCCCGTTTGCATCCGGACGCCTGCAAGGACGAGCAGGGGCGGCTGCGGGTGGCGGCGGCCACCAATGTTGGCCCGACCGGTCTTGAGCGGGCAGAAAAGCTGATCGATGCCGGCTGCGATGTTATCGTCATCGATACCGCCCACGGCCATTCGACCCGGGTTCTGGATCAGGTTTCCGCCGTCAAGCGCCAGTCCAACGCGGTCCATGTCCTTGCCGGCAATGTGGCGACAGGCGACGGTGCCCGTGCGCTGATCGATGCCGGCGCCGATGCGGTAAAAGTCGGCATTGGTCCCGGCTCAATCTGCACCACGCGCATGGTTGCCGGTGTCGGCGTGCCGCAATTGACCGCGATCATCGATGCCGTCGAGGTAGCATCCGCCGCCGATGTGCCGGTCGTTGCCGACGGCGGCATCAAATTTTCCGGCGATCTGGCCAAGGCGCTGGCTGCCGGCGCATCGGTCGCGATGATCGGTTCGCTGCTGGCCGGTACCGATGAGAGCCCCGGCGAGGTCTATCTGCATCAGGGACGCAGCTACAAATCCTATCGCGGCATGGGCTCGGTTGGTGCCATGGCGCGCGGTTCGGCCGACCGTTATTTTCAGGCCGAAGTGCGCGATGCCCTCAAACTGGTACCCGAAGGCGTCGAAGGGGAGGTGCCGTACAAAGGCCCGGTCTCCGGCGTTCTTCATCAACTGGCCGGCGGTCTGCGCGCCGCCATGGGTTATGTCGGGGCGCCAACCCTGGCGGAGTTCCGCGAAACGGCAGAATTTTTGCGCATATCCGGCGCCAGCCTTCGCGAAAGCCATGTCCACGACGTGGCGATCACCCGCGAAAGCCCCAATTATCCCGGCGGCGGCTAAGGTGCTGCAATGACCCTCGTTTATCCCATGTTGGCCCAGATGGCGCTGACCTTCGTCCTGATGTGGATCGCCGGCATCGCCCGCTACAAATCGGCGATGAGTGGCAAGGTCCACCTGCGCGACGTGCGCCTGTCGAATGACGCCTGGCCTGATCGGATTCGGCAATTGGGCAACGCGATGGACAACCAGTTCCAAACGCCGACGCTGTTTTACGCACTTTGCCTGCTGGCGATGATGATGGACGTGGCGGGTTCGCTGATGGTCGCTGCGGCTTGGCTCTATATAGCGTCTCGCTTTGCCCACGCATTCGTTCACACCCATGGCAATCGCCAGCCTATGCGGTTTTTGTTGTTCGGCGCCGGCACTTTGGCGCTGATGGCAATGGCAATGCTGATAGCCGTTGCCGCTGCGATGAGCGGCTGAGCCCATGCGCCTCCCCGGTCGCATAGCCGCTGCTGCCGAAGTGCTGGCGGAAATCTTCAACCGCCACCGTCCGGCAACAGATACCTTGCAGGACTGGGGCCGGTCCCACCGTTTTGCCGGATCGGGTGATCGCGCCGCTATCGGCAACCTGGTCTTTGATGCCTTGCGTAAACGCGCATCGCTTGGCTGGCGTGCCGACAATGACACGCCGACCGCTTTGGCACTGGCTGTTGCAATATTTGAGTGGGGCAACGATCCCGAAACGGTGATCGCCGACTGCAAGGCCGATCCCCATGGTCCCCGCAATGACAGTGGCGATGAATTGAGCGCCGAACTGCAGGCGCAGTTATTGTCCGGCGGCCAGCTGCTGGATCAGGCCCCCGATGCGGTTCGCGCCGATCTGCCAACATGGCTGGCCCCGCAGATGGAGGCAGCCCTTGGCAGCAACTGGATTGCCGAATGCGCCGCCCTTGCCGAGCGCCCGCCGCTGGACATTCGGGTCAACCAACTCAAGACCGACCGCGACGCGGCTATCAAGCAACTCGCCCGCCATGATCCGCAAGCCTTGGACAGCCTGCCCGATGCCATTCGGATCGCGCCGACCCATGGGGCAGGGCGGACCGCCAATATCCGTACCGACCCGACATATCTGCGCGGCCGGATCGAAATTCAGGATCTGGGCAGCCAGATTTGCGCCAAGTTGGTTGGCGCGCAGCCCGGCGAGCAGGTGCTTGATTATTGCGCCGGCGCCGGCGGCAAGACGCTGGCACTGGCGGCGGCGATGGACAACAAGGGACAGATTTTCGCCCATGACGCCGATCGCAACCGGCTGGCGCCGATCTTTGAGCGTCTGAAACGGGGCGGTGTGCGCAATGCCCAGGTAATTGCCTCGGACAAGCGGCACAAAGACGGCCCGTCGGAACCGGTCCGGGATTCGCAGCTTGGTCAGTTGCTCGGCAAGATGGACCGGGTGCTGGTCGATGCGCCGTGTACCGGTACCGGCGTGTGGCGCCGGCGGCCCGATGCCAAATGGCGGTTGGGCGCGGATCAGTTGGAAAAACGGATTGCCGAACAGACGGCCATTCTCGGTGAGGCGGCAAGCTTTGTCCGTCCGGGCGGGCGCCTGGTCTATGTCACCTGTTCGCTTCTGGCGGACGAAAACGAGGCGGTGATCGCATCCTTCCTTGCCGGCCAGGGCGGATATTCGCAATCCGATCTTCAGGCCGAGGCGCAATCGCGGGCCCCCAAAGCACTTTCGGGAGCGTCAAATGCTGCCCCGAATGTCCGTCTGTCACCATTATCGACCGGCACCGACGGATTTTTTATTGCCGAATTTCAAAAAAACGACGGGTAACGCTCGCGGATTTCCGCGGAAAACCGGGCGATTCCAGAACCTGAATGGCAAATAAACGCGTCCTTCCGGTTCGGTTCAGGCCACCAATGACATTCTCCACCCACACCACAACAGTGCGTCACACACACGAGATGGAGAAACAGCCATGTTCAAGAAAACCGCAATCGCAGTCACCACCGCTCTCGCCCTTACTTTTGCTGCCGCGGCACCTGCCACGACGGCCAGTGCCGGCGAAGTCGGCTTCGGCGTCGTCATCGGCGACGGAAATGGCAACGGCATCTTTTTCGGCAACAACAACAATGGCTGGGGCAACACCGGTTGGGGCAATCCGGGTTGGGGCGCACCGAGCAAGATGAGCTGCAATCAAGCCCGCCATCATATCAAGGATCATGGCTACAAGCAGATCATCAAGATCGAATGCCATGGCAATGTCTACAAGTTCAAAGCCAAGGCTGGCTTTATCGGCCCCTACTACGTGGTCAAAGTCCACGCCATCAACGGCAATATCTGGATCTGATCCAGACGCCCCGTTCAAGGACAACCCGGGAACTTAGGTTCCCGGGTTTTGTCGTGCTTGAAATTTCAATGCCGGCTTAATTTGTTGCAAGTCGCCAAGCTTGCCCTACCTGATTATTGGCACGGACGGCTCGGCGGCCAGCCGCAGGCGACTGACAAGAGGGCGGAAAATGGCTGATACACCAATAAATCCGATCGAACTTTACTACTGGCCAACACCCAATGGCTGGAAAATCTCTGTCATGCTGGAGGAGTTGGCGGTTCCGTACACGGTCAAGTTTGTCGATATCGGTAAAGGCGAACAGTTTGAACCGGATTTCCTGGCCATCGCCCCCAACAACCGCATGCCGGCCATCATCGATCCCGATGGTCCAAATGCCAAACCATTGTCGATTTTCGAATCCGGCGCGATCATGATGTATCTTGGCCGCAAATATGGCGCGCTCTACCCCATCGGTAATGAGCGCCAAATGGTCGAGGTTGAACAGTGGCTGATGTGGCAAATGGCCAATTTCGGCCCGATGCTCGGTCAAAATCACCACTTCCGCCACTATGCGCCGGAAAAACTGCCTTACGCCATAACCCGATACGAAAACGAGGCGCACCGGCTCTATGGCGTCCTCAACAAGCGGCTCGCCGACCGCGACTTTGTCGCCAGCGACTATTCCATCGCCGACATCGCCATTGTTTGCTGGGCGCGGACCCCGGAGCGTCAGGGAATCGATATGGCGGAATTTCCCCATCTTGCCCGTTGGCGCGATCAGTTGTTGGCCCGCCCGGCCTTTGAACGCGGTATGGCGGTCGGCGCCGAGTTCCGCGGCAATGTCGCGAAAGACGAGGACGCCCGGAACATATTGTTCAACCAACGCGCCCGATAGGTTATCGGCCAGAACTCAAGGGCAATAAATCCCATTGCGGATCCACGATCAGGACCGGTCAAGCCGGAATATCACCCGGTCCTGAAAACCGCCATATGTAGCGCGATCGCTGCACAACCACGCGCTATGGTGAAACATTGCTAAACGTCTCGAAAATCCACGATTTCGATGCTGGAATAAAAATCGAATTAAAACAACAAGATAACCGGTTTCATTGATCGAACTGGAAACGAATTTTCAATATTTCGGTCATGTTTGATTAGCCACTCTGCTTAACGCGTCAGTCAGCGCTCTTATCCCAACATGCCCTCGTCAATCCGAAGGCCGAGCCTTTGGGCCATCGCCGGATCTGAATCAGGTCTGGAACCGCCCCAAAGAAAAAATCGGACCGTCTGAAAGAGGTTATGTGACATGAATGGGTACGCGCAAATGAGTTCAGCCGTAGGCATGGGTCCGATCGAGGATCTGATCAGCCGCGGTATTGCTTTCGCATCTGGCCGCAAGGGCCGGGTGGATCTGGTCGAAGCGCACAAATGGTTCAATCTGGCTGCTGTCGGTGGTGACAGCGATGCGGTTCGCCGGCGCGAGGAAATTGCCAGCGAAATGAGCCGCGACGAAATCGCCGAAGCGCTGCGGGCCGCCCGCACGTGGTTGTCGGCAAACTAATTCAAACGTGCGGTGCGCCGGTCGGTGAGACCGGCGGCCTTCAGGCTGTCCTGGAAGCGGACAGGCCTTCATAGCCGAACCGCTCCACCCATTTGTGGAGCACAACGGCCTCAGGCGTTTCAAACAGAAACCGGAAATCCTGCCATGCGGTCTGGACACCAAGTCCAAGCCCCTGCCTGACCTTGGCATAACTGGGGGTTCGCGCACGCCGCTTCTCGGCAGCTGTCGCGAACTGCATGACACTGTCATCCCAGCCAACATTCAAAAATGTCAATATTCCAGCAATTTCCGCTTCAAAATCCTCGACCAATCGTTCGTAACGCACCGTCCATACCCGGTCGGATACGTTTGTCGGCGGAGCGGCGGTACCGTCTGCCTGACCATTTCCACCGGTATTCGTTTCCGGAAAAGCATTGAACCAGCTGCTCATAGCCAAATCATACAGCGCGCAGGTGTCCGCAAATCGCTCAAAATGAACCATGCCCATATTCGTGGCGAACCGGGTGCGGAAACAACTGAGAACGACGTCATAAGGGTGCCGGATAGAGAAAATATAGCGCTTGTCGGGAAATATCCGCCGCAAGAACGGGCCGTAGACCGACCGTACCGGCATTTTGTCGATATGGACACGCGCATCGGTCTTGCCGGCCTGCGCGTGCAGCTTTTTGTAATATTGCGAACGTAACGCCTCCACCCGGCCTGATGTCAGCCCTGCCGCCTGATTGGCTTCCGCCAGGAATTGTGCAGCCATTTCCGAAAAAGCCGGCAATTCTTCATAAGTCGCAATATCGGAATGGGAAGTAAGCGCGGACTCCAGCAGCGTTGTGCCCGATCGCGGAAAGCCAATCATCATCAAGTCATGGGTATGGATATCCGGTCCGATTGTCCCGATATCCAGTGCGTTGAGGGTCCGGATCTGGTCGGGAAACAGCGCCATCAGTTTGGGTTTGGCCCGCTGCCCTAGCGTATTCTGAAACTCGTAGAACGTCGCGGCCTCTTCAAATTTCCCCAGGCCAACCTGGCACTCGGCAATGAGCGAATATAGCCGGCTGCGCAGTTGTGGCTCAATTCGTTCCGGTGGCAAGTTCCTCAAAATTTTATAAGCAGCACCGGGTTCTCCAGTCCGGAGTAGGACGGCGGCAGCCTCCACAGCAGTGACAGATGGGAAAAGCTGCCACTCGGAAAAACAATTGATCAACATTTGGACCGCCGCTGTCTGGTTTGCGGCGACAAGAAGTTCAAATGTACGAACGGTTGCAGCTGGGTTGATGCCGTAAAGCACCATTGCCCGCAGCGCCCAGTCGAGTCCGGCGTTCCAACCAGCCGCCGATTCTGCAGAATTGATCGCGTCATACAGCGCGGTTGGTATTCCGGTGGCATAGAAATTCTGCAGGTTGGGCTCTACTGCAACTGCCACAGGCCCGCCGCCGGGAACAGCAGGTTCTGGCGACGGCAATCCGTTGTCTTCGTTAAACGGTTCGGCGGCGCTCGGACCCTCGGTCTGGCTGAACAGCGCAAAGGCTTTTTGGCGCACACACGGAAAGTGCCGCAATTTCAGCGCTGCAATGCGCGCCTTTGCCAGTTGCTGGCGGTTGTCCAGAAGCCAACAAACTGCGCCCGCTTGAATGAGCGTATCATCGTGACGCAGAAGCGATCGATAATAAGCGCCTATATCTCGGCCATGCAAAGCCAGTTTCCGCATCGGCTTCAAGCGGTTGACGATATCCGCGCCAATGCCGCCAGAATCAAGCGCCTTGTCAGTTAGCGCCTTGTCAGTTCTGGCAGATTTCATACCCATCGTTGTCCATCAATTGTATTGCTGATTCAGCACAGGGGGCGCGTTCCTGTCGGGCCGGACCATGGCCTGCAGTTTATACAATTTCAATGCAAACGGCAGACAGGCGCTATATTTTCGCCGTTGGCAGGCCAATCAACCAGAAAACAATTCGATATATCGCGCGGCGACTGTATCGGTCACAGGCAAAAGTGCCCGCAACCCCGTTTCCAGAAATTGTTCTGCGCCATCAAGTGCAAGAAAATTCGGCCAGTGCAACTGGCTCGCGCCCGTCAGGGCGACTGGCAAAATGGCGAATTGGGGAAATTGGAGCAATTTGCAGTGTGCCCGAAGGCGTGATGCGCCTCCGCCGGCAAGGAAACCAGAACGGTCATCGCCGGCGTAACCGACGCGGCAAGCAGGCCGCTTTGTCTCAGGAACTTGCGCCGATCAGGAACAGGATCAGAACTGTCGATCGCGCTAGTCGACGCGCATCCAACCGATGCCTGATCGGCAAGGGTCTCGACCTGATCTTTCCCGGATTTCCCGCGATCCATTCTCGTCTCCATCTTTTCGCACTCTGCAAATCGCACAATGAGAACCGGCCAACGCAAAACGAATCAACGACAAAAGATTAGGCCCATTCGCGTCCGCAACGCAAATAAAGGCAACCGGTGCGGCCCGGGAATGCCGGATATCCGCGTGGTATGCCGGTCTATTGCACGGACTACGACCGGATGGCGGCGCTGATCGGGAATGGGGAACAACACAAATGCACCGCCTTGGCGCAGATCAAATTCCAAGTTTGGGCGCCGCTCCGATTCCAATGCCACAATTGGCACTTGACGTGACGCCGCAAATCCCCGATTCCCGGCGGTGGAGAGGTGGCCGAGTGGCTGAAGGCGCTCCCCTGCTAAGGGAGTAGGTCATTTCCCGTAACTCCTTGTTTTAATTGGAATTTTCAGATCATGTGTCTCTGACTGGTGCGGAATTGGTGTAAGCAAGCAATCCGTGAGCGCCTCATCGTCACGCGGATGTCCGTAGGTTTCAAATACGAGACGTGGCGACTTCCAACCACCGAATTTTGCTATTGTGATTGGGTCGTAACCATGATGGATCAAGCCGGTAGCAAATGCATGCCGTCCAGCCGAGTGCGGGGCAATGTAATCGATACCCGCGCGGTTACAGGCACGCCTCCATGTGCCATAGACCGAATTTCGGCTTTTGTAAGCGAA
>CAXMRP010000074.1:0-4938 GCA_964196155.1 uncultured Polyangiaceae bacterium | reverse complement strand
GTCGACCGCCAACGGTACGTCACATGGTGCACCGCTGATGCTCGATTATGTCGTGCTCGACGGAATTGAAGTGCGCAATGTGCAGGCGGTCATCGTGCGCGACGAACTCCTCCAAACGAATTTGCTCGGCGCCAGTTTTCTCAATCGCCTTCACCGCTTCGAGATCTCCGACAATACGCTGTATATCGAAGACTGATCGGCAATTTCTATCGTCTGATAGTGCGGTTTGATTTCCGTCCGCTTTGGGTCATAAGGGCCGCTAGCGAGCGAGGGATTCATGTTTCCAAGGCCAGTTGCCGAACTGTCGGCCCAATCCGTCGAATATGAGACGACCCCGCTCGTTCGGCCGACCGGATTTCGCGAATATGACGCCCGCTGGCTGCTCGGCGAGGAACTGAACTTGATGGGCGTCCAGGCCCTCGGCATGGGCCTCGGCACGTTGCTTGGCGAGCTGGAGTGCCCACGCGATATCGTCACCGGCCACGACTTCCGGTCCTATTCGCTGTCAGTGAAACAGGCCCTGATCACCGGCCTGATGGCCAGCGGCTGCCGGGTCCGTGACATCGGCCTGGCGCTGTCGCCAATGGCCTACTACGCCCAGTTTGCGCTCGATGCTCCGGCAGTCGCCATGGTCACCGCATCCCACAATGCCAATGGCTGGACCGGCGTGAAAATGGGCGCCGATCGCCCAGTCACATTTGGCCCCGGCGAGATGGCCCGCCTGAAAGAAATTGTTCTGGGCACAGCCTTCACCGAAACCGGCGGTGGGTCATACGAATTCATTGCCGGATTTCCGGAAATCTACGCGGCGGCGCTTGCCGACCGCCCAAGACTTGGCCGCAAGCTCAAGGTGGTGGTTGCCTGCGGCAATGGAACAGCCGGTGCGTTCGCGCCAGATATTCTGGAGCGGATCGGCTGTGAGGTGGTGCCGCTGGATTGCGAACTGGATCACACTTTTCCGCGCTACAATCCCAATCCCGAAGACATGAAAATGCTCGCGGCCATGCGCCAGGCGGTCCTGGAGTCCGGCGCCGATGTTGGCCTCGGATTTGATGGCGACGGTGACCGCTGCGGTATTGTCGACAATGAAGGCGCGGCGATATTCGCCGACAAGGTTGGTGTGCTGCTGGCGCGCGATCTGGTTGCAATCCATGGGCCACAAAAATTCATAGTCGATGTCAAGGCGACAGGGCTCTACCAGACCGATCCGGTTTTGGCAGCTGCTGGCGCAAAGGTCGAATACTGGAAAACCGGTCATTCCCACATCAAGCGCCGGGTGCGCGAGCGCGGCGCCCTTGCCGGGTTTGAAAAATCTGGCCATTTTTTCTTCAATGCACCAATCGGTCTTGGCTATGACGACGGAATCGTCGCTGCAATCGCGGTTTGCGATATGCTCGTTCGGGCAAAAGGGCGCACTCTTGCGGATTTGCAGCGCGATCTTGCGCCCACCTGGGGCTCGCCCACCATGTCGCCCCATTGTCCCGACGAGGCCAAATATGGCATTGTCAGCCAAATCGTTGGCGAGTTGGAGACCATGCAAAACCAGGGCGAAGAATTTGCCGGGCAGCCGATAGCCGATCTGATTACCGTCAATGGCGCGCGCATCGTCAATCCGGACGGCACATGGGGTCTGGTTCGTGCCTCATCCAATCTCCCCGAACTGGTTGTCGTGGTGGAAAGTCCTGTGTCCGAAACACGAATGCGCGATATGTTTGCCGCAGTGGACGCGCTGATTCGCCAGCATCCACAAGTTGGAGATTACAACCAGACGATCCCATGACGCCGGACTCTCACGCCCCCTATATATATGCGCCCGTCTGCGCCAGTCTTGTCGTCGCTGCTGCTATTTTTGGCTGTTTTGGCGGTGTGTCCGTTACCCAGGCGCAGGGAGTGCCGAATATTGCCCCAGACAACATACCGGGCAATGCGACCGGTCAAGAGGATGAAAATCAGATCCGCCGCGACCTGCAACAATGGCGCAGTGGCCTGCCGGTCGGCGAACCGGCAAGCGAGCCCGAAGCGTCGGCGCAGGGTTTCAGCCAGAACGAATTGGGCCGGTTGCGCGCGCTGATCAATCCCGACGGTTCCACGTCGCTTGAGCGCAAACCCGCCGACGGCGGTGAGATCGGCACCGGCGATATTGTCGGCACCACTGGCCCGGTTGACGATGACGATCTGGTTCCTGGCCCAATCCATGAAATGGCGGAATCGACTGGCGACAACAGCAGCGCTACCCAGACCCTGATACCACCAGCTGAGCGCAAGCCGACATTTCGCGTCGGCATCGTACCGCGCGGCGATGTCGCCCGGCTTCTCGATGATCTGGAGCCAATGCGCAAGGCGCTGATCAAGCTGCTGTCCCGCCCGGTCGAAGTGCTGCCGATCGCTTCGCTGGGCGCCCTTATCGATGCCCAGGTGCTCAAGCGTGTCGATCTGGCTTTCCTGTCGACAAGCGCCTTTGTCACCGCCGATCAGCTGTGTCGTTGCGTCGATCCACTGGTGGCGCCGCTGGCCAGCGACGGTACGATCTCCGGATACGCCCTGATCGTCACCCGGCGCGGTTCCGGCCTGTCGTCGCTTTCCGACCTTGAGGGAAAGGCCGTCGCCGCCGCCGCCACTGATTCGATCGCCGGCCGGATTTATCAACTGGCATCGTTAAAGGCCGATGGCATTGATCCGGAGGCCTTCTTCGGCGCCCTCAGCGCAACGGGTTCGACAATCGACGCTGTGATAGATATGCGCGACGGCCTGGCTGACGCCGCTTTTGCCTGGAGTTCGCTCGCCGGACCGGTCTCGTCCGGCTACACACGCGGCACGTTCACCGCGCTGGTCGGGCAGGGCGCGCTGGGCATGAATGAAATCCAGATCATCTGGAAATCCCGACCGCTAACCCACGGTCCCGTCTCGGTCCTGAAATCAATTGCCGATGAAGACAAACAGGCGCTAACCACATTTTTTGTCGAATTGGCGGAAAAAGACCCGGCGACCTACGATATTCTGGATGCGGTCTATGGTGGCGGCTACCAGCCAATTCTACCCTCTGACTACCACGGCGCCAGCGTGTTGGCCCGGCAATCGGTCGAAAACGGTACTAATGCAGTGGCATTGCCCGTGCCCAGATTGCGTCCCGCGGCCCCCGACCGGCCAGCGCTTCCAGCCCTGCCAACGGCTCCGAGCCTGCCATTGTCATCAGTCCAGTTGTCGTCGCCCGACCGGTCGCTACCGGCAAACCCGACAACCGGTGAAATGCGCGATAGCCGGACGATACCAGGCGCCGTCGCGCCGCTGTCACCGCCAGCTGGCGCATTTGAGCCGGAGAAAAACTCGACTATCTTCCTGCCGATACCGGAGGGCTCAGCGGCACAACCGGCAAATTAAGCCGGGGCAAACAAAACGCCCGCCGATGACATCGGCGGGCGCAGCTGACTGAATAAAGCCAGAATGTATGAGCGGTTCCTGGACTTGAACGTCGGTCCGGTATGAAACTATTTGGAGCCTGAGAACTGCTGGCGCCCTTCGATCTGCGTACGGGCCCCTTCAAACAGTTCCGGGGCATCGCCAACCGAGACAACCTGCTCGCAAGTCGGTGCGCAGGACAGGGTTTGCCGTTTGCTGCCGTAAAACACTGTTGTCAACCGTTTGACATTGGACGAAACCCGGATTGTCGTATTGGCAACCTCGGCGCCCTCGCTGTCGAGAACAATCATATTGGTCGAACCGGCGGATTTGCCAGTCAGAATAAGGGTCTGATCATCCTGGACGCTGGCATCAGCGATGCCCGGATTGCCGATGACAATCGTGCCTGCGGCGCGTTCCAGCTTGATAATCTTGGCGAAGTCGATTTTGACGTCGATCGTGTCCTCCATCGCAGCGGCCGGAAAAGCGGCCGTGGCAACAAACAGGACAAGGCCCGCTGTGACAGCGAACTTGCAGGCCGATCGGGATACGCGCGTGGTCATGGGAAGTCTCTCCGTGCCTTTGGTTGCCAGACAATCGCAATAAAGGGTGAACGAATTCCAAACGACCGGCACAATCATGCAGATTTAGGCGCAATCAGGCTGATTTTCCGATGGCAATCGATAACCGGGGCGGCATGTATCGCTAACAGGCGTATCGGATTTTGGCCGCGGTTCGCCTCGTGTACACAACCGTTCTTTATATATAGGCGCACCAATTGATCCCATATCGCCGGAGGGACGGTATGGTTAAGCAAAGCAAAACAAATACTGTTAATAATCATTGCTTGTAGATTTATAAGTACTATGAATATATTTATAGCATGTTTACCGTCCAAAATATTCGTCAGATACCCCGAGTTTAGATGATTGAATTAACTCCGGGGAAATCTCTGGCTGCTATCTATCCGGCAGTTCTGGTCGAAACCAATATCGACAGGGCAGGCCGACAGGTCAAAGTGGATAAGTAGGAGCAAAAATCATGAAGAATCTTGTTGCACGTTTCGCCAAAGACGAGTCTGGTGCCACGGCCATTGAATATGGCTTGATCGCTGCGCTCATCTCGGTTGTTCTCATTGCCGTTCTGACTCAGGTCGGTGGCTCGCTGAACGCCAAGTTCCAGTCGGTCGCCGCCGCGCTGTAACTTACGGCCTGTCGGGGCGCCGCCAAAATATGGCGGCGCATCCCAACAGGGCGGCGAAAGCTGAAAACGGAGGGCGTATCGCCCTCCGTTTTTTTATGTTCTGAATTTGTCCGGCAACAGCACAACAATAATATCGCGCACAAATCGCCGATCCGTACCGGTCAACATCGGCTTCGCCAACGACTTGTTAAGCCGATGGCGACATAGTGCCGGCCGACAGGCAGATAAGGGGATCGCCATGACAGTTTCAATGATGGCCGCCTGGCTGACAATATTCCTGTTTCCTGCAGCCATGGTTTACGCCGGCATCATGGACATCTTGACCATGAAGATCCGCAA
>CAXMRP010000073.1:0-6385 GCA_964196155.1 uncultured Polyangiaceae bacterium | reverse complement strand
ACACATTGATCCGCCAACGTCCTCCAACGCCATAATGCAGAGGGTTCAGCCCCTACTGCGGAGAGAACAGTGAACCCGGCAGGTACAGCAAGGAGAGCTTGACATCCAACCCCGAGTTAGAGAACACCCAGGGTCACAAGCGGCGATACAATATTCTACTTCAATATAATTCGACGGCGTGTCCTGCCTAAATTCGAACTCACCATATACGCAAGCGGGACACCAAAGTGCCCGCTTGAGATTGCTTTTCTCAACACCCTATTTTGATGGAAGTCGAAGCGTTGCAAGATCGGTCCCGACCACGACATTTCCCTGAAACCCGGCGACCTTTGCTGCATTGGCATAATCATCCTCGGTCAGGGCGCCGCCCGGTACTTTATAGGGACCCTGATTTTTGGTGCCCAATGGCGGTATCAAATGGGTCAGCATCAGATTTTTGACACCGGCACGGTGCGACATTGCTCCAAGGTCAGATGCGGTGCTCTGGCGGAAATAGACCGGTGGCGGAAAACCACTGTCCTTGTCCGGTCCCATCACCGGATGAATCGTGGAATGCACGACAATATCGGCGCCCTGAGCCAGCTTCTCGACGCTGGCCGAGGTGGATGAATCACGCGGAGGTTTCGGCACATCATTGCCGGCATCGCCACCAATCACCACGCTACCGGCGGGCGTATCGACACGATAGGAAGCGTGACCGGCGATGTGGCGCGAAGCGACCGCTGAAACAACGACGTCGCCTGAACGCCAAACATCCTGCGGCTCTGGGGTGCCGTCAAATGTTGCAACGTTCAACAGATCCGATGGTCCGCCCGGCAGCCGTTTCTTGTTCTCAACCAATCGTTGAGCGATCTCACCGGAGGCAATATAGGCATCGCCCAGATGCGCCGCGAGGTTACTGCAGCTCGTTACATGGCCTGGCTTGGCTGTGACATCGGCGTTGCAAACAAAGTCGACCTTTGGGCCGCCTGACACGAAATGCCACCGGATCTGCATCAGATCGGCTAGTCCATCGGTGTGATCGGAATGGATGTGAGTGAGAAAAATAGCGTTGATTTTGCCGGCAGGAACCTTGAGTTTGGACAATTGTTGAAGCGTTCCGCGTCCGACATCAAACTGCAGCATGACGTCTGAACAATTGCTGGAATCATCGCCGTAACGTACCAGCGTTCCAGCGCCAGCCTGGCCGTTGAATATCGGGGGGCCGCCCTGTGTGCCCGTGAGTGTGACTTCCAAACATGGCGCAGCACTAGCCTCGACCCCGACGATCGCCATACCCGCGCTTACCGCCAAAACCGCCACCGTTCGCTTGAACACAAACATGATTTTCCCCTTTTTGTCGGTCCTCTCGCACTGTCGCAAATTTTGGATATTAGTCAAACATATTTGATAATATCGACAATTTCGCGGCGCGGATATTTTTAAGAGCGGCCCGATGTGGGCACAAATGCTTGCCTCTCAGAATTAAACAAAGGAGCTGATCTGGTCACCTTGGCTAACGCCCGCTTTATCCGGTGGGCCCGATCAGTGGACGCAACACTTTAATCTTTGAAGAAAGATGGCGTGTCAGGAATGACGTGTCGTCGTCGCATCTACTATTCGGCCGCGCAGCGGGCTGACGGGTTTGCGTCCTAGTGGTTCGAATCATACGTTTCGAACCCCTAGATTCTTTGCCGATGGATCGGCTTATCCAAACATTTGAATGGCTTAGGGCAGCATCACGGAAGGCTCGTGGGATTCAAATGTTTGGGCCGAACCACTAGTCCAGCGCCGCGATCAGCCGGTGCAGCGTGGTGATCGTCGAGGCGTCGGCGATACCATCGACCTTGGCCGGCCGGAAATGACGCTGGAAGGCGGTGACAACGCGATTGGTCGCGTCATCGAATGTGCCGGTGATTTCCAGCCCGTAGCCATAAAGCGCCAGCATGGCTTGCAGGGCTTCGACCGGCTCGCCCGCGTCGCCGCTGGTCAGAAAGCGACCGCCGGCGATCGGCTCGGGCGGGACAATGTGGCCGATGCCGGTTTCAGAAAGTTTGTCCCATGGAAAATGTTCGCCCGGATCGCATTTGCGGCCCGGCGCCACATCGGAATGGGCCAATACCCGGTGCGGCGGGATCGGGTTGCGCTCGACAATGCCGTGGCAGAGCGTCGTTAGTGCTTCGACCTGCGCTGCCGGGAAGGCTGGCAATTCGGCATCCGGGTCGCCTTTCTCGCGGGCCAGATGTCCGGCGTTGGCGATCTCGATGCCGATGGAGCGGGAGTTGATGTCGCTCTCGCCGGCCCACGATGCTTGGCCGGCATGCCAGGCGCGGCGGTCCTCGGCGACCATCTGCACGGTGCGGCCGTCTTCAAAGACGAAATAATGGGCGGAGACTTCGCTTTCGGACATGCACAGCCATTTCAGCGCACCATCGGCATTGTCCATGCCGGTATAGTGGAGGATCAGGATATCGGTCCGGTCGCATTTGCGCGGGCCGTGATTGGGGGAGGGGCACCACTCGGCGACCGTTGCGTGCCCGGCGGTCCTGTCCTTGCCTTGCGGCTTTTCGATTTGATCCGCCACCGATGACCTATCCGGCACTGAGCGGTTTGGCGCGCTGGGCTTCCACCGTCTCCCACGCCGCATTGATGGCGGCGAGCCGGTCGTTGGCGATCTTGATGAATTCTTCCGGCACGCCGCGGGCGATCAGCCGGTCCGGATGGTTCTGGGTCACCAGATCGAGATAATGCCGGCGCAATGTGGCAGCATCCCAGTCCGGGTCGGCACCCAGAACCACATACGGATCACTGGCGCCGTCCAGCGCGTGGCGGCCCTTGATGCGGTTAAAGGCGAGCGCATCGAAGCCAAAGATCGTGGCGACCCGTTCCAGATAGGCCAGTTCGCCCTCGTGGATTACGGTGTCGGCCTTGGCGATGTGAAACAGGCCGTCGAGAATATCTTCCAGTACGGCGGGTTCATCTGCAAACATGCCGGCGACATCGCGGGCGTAGGATTCAAAGCCGCCGATGCCCTGTTTGGCCATGTCGTAGACCCGCGACACGTTGCGCTCCTCGCCTTGCGGGATCTGGAAAATCTCGCGAAAAGCGCGGACCTCGTCCTGGGTGACGATGCCGTCGGCCTTGGCCATCTTGGCCGAGAGCGCAATCATGGCGATGGTGAAGGCGACATCGCGGCGCACTTCACCGGAAGCCACGACCTTGATGAGTTCGCGGATTGATCCGACCGTTGCGGCAACCGCATCGGCGCCGCCGGCCAGCAAGTCACCTATCCTCGTCCACACACTCATATCCGGTCGCTCCGCTTACTCATATCCGGTCGCTCCGCTTTGGCATTGCCATCCAATCCGGCATTTTCAGCCAATTTGGCCGGGCGCCGCGCCGGCGTCATATCGGCCTATGGCCTTCGTTAGCCGGCAAAGTTCGCCATAAATAGGCAATCGACCAGCCGATGCAAATGGTTCAGTCGGCCATTTGCATCGATTGTCGTGAGATTGGCGGACCACCGCCGGGGCAAATAGTCCAGTCGGCCATTTGCATCGATTGTCGTGAGATTGGCGGACCACCACCGGGGCAAATGGTTCTGTCGGCCATTTGAACAGACGGTCGTGAGATTGGCGGATCGCCGCTGGGGCGAGAAATTCTATTTTATTCCATTGGAATCCGTTGAATTCCATGAAAACCCATGATATTCCATGAAATCCGGATTTTCCCGATGAATGGTCCGGACCGTTGCCTTGGCGGGAGCCGCCAGATGTTGCGCGCGAGAGTGCTGCGCCGGTTTACGGCTTTCAGGCGATGATTGTGGGTGGCCAGCCGTGCCCGAAGTCAAACGGGGTGGCGTGGCCAATTGTAACCGTTTGCCGGGCAGCCATCAGGGCGCGCGGCACGGCAAGCGTTGAGGTCTCGCGGATTGCAGCGGGACGTGAGGTGGGATGGACGGATTTGTTGCAACCTTCACCAACCGACTCGACAAGAAGGGCCGGGTTTCGGTACCGGCGCCCTATCGTGCGGCGCTCGGCCTTGAAGGCCATGACGGGGTTTACTGCTATCCGGCGCTCGACCAGCCGGCGATCGATGGCGGCGGGGCACGGCTTCGCGAGGCGATCGGCGAGCGGCTGTCCGTCTTTGAAACCTTTTCCGAAGACCATGAAATTCTGGCCACGGCTTTTTATGGAGAAAGCCGGGTGCTGAACATCGACAGCGACGGCCGGATCATATTGCCCGACGATCTGCGGGAATTTGCCGGTATCGGCGATCATGCGGTTTTTGTCGGCCAGGGTTACAAGTTCCAGATCTGGGCGCCGGAGCAGTTTGCCGAGCGGCAAAAGGCGGCGCGGGCGCGGCTGCGCCAGGTCACCCAGTCGCTGGGCAAGATTGATGCGCGCCGAGCGATTGCCCCGACAGGCGGTGAGACCTCATGACCGGCGGATCGGCAAGACAGGGCACCAGTGCCCCTGACGGCCATGTGCCGGTCCTGCTTGATCCCGTGCTTAAGGCTCTATCGATTACGCCCGACGCCCGGATCGTTGACGGCACCTTTGGCGCCGGCGGCTATTCGGCGGCCATTCTTGCGGCCGGCGGCATCGTCGTCGCCATCGACCGGGACCCGGACGCGGTGGCGCGCGGTGGAGCCTTTGCCGAGAACTGGCCGGATCGTTTCACCATTGTCGAAGGCCGGTTCGCCGATCTGGATGTGCTGGCCAATGCGGCCGGTTTCGGATCCGAAGGCGTGCCTGGCGCCGATGGCGTGGTGCTGGATGTCGGCGTGTCGTCGATGCAGCTGGATACGCCGACGCGCGGCTTTTCATTCCGGCTCGACGGACCACTCGACATGCGCATGAGTGTCGCGGGGGCCAGTGCCGCTGATGTGGTCAACCGCGCGCCGGTGCGTGACCTGGCGATGATCATCGGGCGTCTTGGCGAAGAAAAGAAAGCGGGGCGGATTGCCCGGGCCATCGATAAAGCCCGGCAGGAAGAGCCGTTCACCGGCACCAGTCAGCTTGCCAATGTCGTTGCCGCTGCCGCCGGACCAAAGGGGCCGCAGCGCATCCATCCGGCGACGCGCACCTTTCAGGGGTTGCGGATTTTCGTCAATCGCGAGTTGGAACAGCTGGCGCTGGCGCTGGCCGCTGCCGAGCGGCTGCTGGTTTCCGGCGGGCGACTTGTCGTCGTCGCCTTTCACTCGCTGGAAGACCGCATCGTCAAACGCTTCCTGCAGACCCGCAGCCGCACCGCGGCGGGATCGCGGCACGGTCCGCCGATACCGGGCGAGGAACCGACCTTTTCCCTGACCCGCGGCCAGCCGATAGCGGCGGACGATGATGAAATTGACGCCAATCCGCGGGCCCGTTCGGCGCGGATGCGGTTTGGCACGCGCACGGATGCGCCGGAGCGGCCGATTGATCTGGTCGCGCTTGGCGCCAACCCCATAGCCGGCCTTGCCGGTCCGGAGGCTTATGCATGACCCGTTGGCTGCAACTGGTGTCAGGTCTGGTGGCGGGCGCTGCCGCGCTTGGCGTTTTTCAAGTGAAGTACCGGGCTGAATCGCTGGCCGACCAGGTCGCCAGCCTGCAGCGCGATGTCGATCAGGAAAAAGAAAAGTTGCTGCTTTTGAAAGCGGAGTGGAGCTATCTCATTCAGCCGGCGCGCATTCAAAAACTGGCGGAAAATTTCTACAGCCGGCTGCAATTACAACCCCTGGAAGCCGGGCAAATCACCAGCATTGACCTGTTGCCGGAGCGTCCGGTCAGCGTGGAAACCGGGAACGATGGCGACACCGAAAATGCGCTTGGCCTTGAGGCGGGGCTCGGCGCGACCATCACCGGGTCATTGCCCCAAGGCCATGGAGTATCCCAATGAGTTTGTTTGACCATTCGATGCCGGCGCCGGAACCCAAACCGTTGTCCAGCCCGTTTTTTTCTGCAACCTGCGAGCCGGTCGGCCAGTCCAAATGGCGGGTGGTGCTGGCGATGGGCGGTTTTGGGCTTTTGTTCTCGGTGGTCGCGGTGCGGCTGATCATGCTGTGCGCATTCGGCGATCCGGTCAGCAGCGGCCGCGGCGCTGTCGACACGGTGGCGGCGGCGCGGCCCGATATTGTCGATCGCAACGGCGAAATTCTGGCGACGGACATCCGCACTGCCTCGCTGTTTGCCGAACCAAGACGGATTATCGATGCCGATGAGGCGGCGGAACGGCTTGCAACAGTGCTGCCCGATCTGGATGTGCGCCGGGTGCGCAGCCAACTGGCCACCGATGCCGGTTTCGCCTGGTTGAAGCGGGAGATTACGCCGCGCCAGCGCGATGCGATCCACCAGCTTGGTATCCCCGGCTTTGGCTTCACCATGGAAAACCGGCGCTTTTATCCGGGCGGTCCGACGGCGGCGCA
>CAXMRP010000072.1:0-18349 GCA_964196155.1 uncultured Polyangiaceae bacterium | reverse complement strand
CAGTCCAGGCCATTGTCGTTCCTTTCGAATCGCAAAATCCAAAGGAATCACAAACCGCTGATATCACTCAATTAGTTTCGGGTTGGGCTCTAAGGTTCTGAAGCGTTACTAGATCAAAACTGATGTCAAATTTTTTTACATCTAGATGTCGGCATTTTGGACACCTGGATGTCCAAAATCCTGACACTAAGAATACCCAGAGAAGAATAGGAAGAGATTAATACTCATAATTCAAAAAAGGATTCGTCCGCCGACAACTCAGTGGCGCTACTTCTGCGTCTGAAAGAGTGGCTCACATTCCTGAGACAAAATAGAGACAAAACCCTTCCGGCAAATTTCTTAAGTTATTGATTTCATTGGTGCACCCGACAGGATTCGAACCTGTGACCTCTGCCTTCGGAGGGCAGCGCTCTATCCAGCTGAGCTACGGGTGCGTTGCGCACCGTTTAGCGGATCGCATCGGTATTCGCAATCGGATTGGACAATGGGCGCATTCGGGTCGGTTGCAAGGCCAGAGGCATTTGATCCATTGCGCCACTACCGATTTGAAGCTATCCGGTATTGACGGCAACGCCCCCTTTCCCCCATGTCAAATTGACGCGCGTCGCCTACGGGCGACGAGGTTCAATGTCGGCACCCGATTATTCGGTTTGTTGCCGCACAGGGAGTAAAATCAAAAATGAACACCTTGCAGCATTTTGTGAGCGGCACAACGTGGACCGGTTCGGGGACGCGCACTGGAACAATCGGCAACCCGGCAACCGGCGAAGCGAGCGGCGAGGTTTCGTTTGCGTCGACGGCCGATGTCGATGCAGTTGTTGCCATTGCCGCGGCGGCGGCTCCGGGCTGGGCGGCAACACCGCCAGCCAAACGGGCACAGGTGATGTTCCGGTTTCGCGACCTCCTGATCGCCCACACTGATGAACTGGCACAAATCCTGTCATCGGAACACGGCAAGACGCTGCCTGACGCCCGGGGAGAAGTGGCGCGCGGTATCGAGGTCGTGGAATTCGCTTGCGGCATTCCGCACCTTTTGAAGGGCGAATATTCAGAATCCGTCGCCAATGGCGTGGATTGTTTTTCGGTCCGGCAGCCGCTCGGCATTGTCGCCGGTATCACGCCGTTCAATTTTCCGGCCATGGTGCCCTTGTGGATGTATCCGGTGGCGCTGGCCTGCGGCAACGCCTTTATCCTCAAACCATCGGAGCGCGATCCCTCGGTGGTCAATCGCGTCGCAGAATTGTTGAAAGAGGCCGGGATTCCCGACGGCGTGTTCAGCGTCGTTCACGGCGACAAGGAGGCTGTCGACGCGCTGCTCGACAACCCGCTGGTCGATGCCATCAGCTTTGTCGGCTCGACGGCCATCGGCGAGTACATTTATTCGCGCGGCACCGCCAATGGCAAGCGGGTGCAGGCGCTGTGTGGGGCGAAGAACCATTTGGTGGTGATGCCCGATGCCGACATGGAGCTGGTTGCCGATGCACTGATCGGGTCAGCCTATGGCTCGGCCGGCGAGCGGTGCATGGCGATCTCCGTGGCGGTTCCGGTTGGCGAGGAAACCGCCGACCGGCTGGTTGAAACGCTGGCACCGCGGGTGCAGGCGTTGAAAGTGGCGCCCTATACCGACGCTACCGCCGAGCTTGGGCCGGTGATCAGCAAGCAAAGCTATGACCGCATCCACGATTATATCGATCAGGGCCTGGCCAAAGGCGCCGATTTGGTTGTCGACGGCCGGGGGCTCAAACTCCAGGGCTATGAAGGCGGCTATTTCATCGGCGGTTGCCTGTTCGACAAGGTGACGACAGACATGTCAATCTACACCGACGAGATATTCGGCCCAGTCCTGTCCGTGGTCCGCGCCGGCGATTACGAAGAAGCGCTGGGTATGGTCAACGACCACGAATATGGCAATGGCACGGCGATCTTCACCCGCGACGGCGATGCCGCCCGTGATTTCTGGGCGCGGGCGCGGATCGGCATGGTCGGTGTCAACGTGCCGATCCCGGTGCCGGTGGCCTATCACTCCTTCGGTGGCTGGAAGCGGTCGCTGTTCGGCGATCATCACATCCATGGCATGGAAGGCGTGCGGTTTTATACCCGGCTAAAAACCATGACGTCGCGCTGGCCCTCGGGAATCCGTGAAGGCGCGGTGTTCAATTTCAAAAGTGGCGCCGAAGTTTAGATTCGCAAATTCCGCGTATGAATCAAACAGGCCGGCAATTCCCTTGCCGGCCTGTTGCATTTATTGATCGCTCAGCGCGAAACTAAATTGCGCAATACCATTTACGGAAACCGGTTAGCCGGCTGACTGGCGGACTGCGTCGGTCGCTTCATTCGCCTTGGTCAACCGAAGATCGCGGTCATACATGTCGTCGTAGTAGCCAATGCCGCCATCGTCGGTCGGCCAGGCGGTGAAATAGGCGACATAGACCGGAATATTGGCATCCACCGGGTCAGCCTCGTTGCGGCCGCCGGCAATCCGACTGTCGATATATTCGACCGTTGTTCCCAGCACTTTTGCAGCCATGCCCCTTGGGTCGTGCAGCCTGACGCAGCCGTGACTGAAAGCCCGCGTTTCGCGCTCAAACAGCTTCTTGGCCGGCGTGTCGTGCATGTAGATGGCATGTTTGTTCGGGAACAGGATTTTCAGCCGGCCAAGCGCATTGCGGCTGCCCGGCGGTTGGCGGACATTTATCGATTGCTGTTTGGAAGCGACCGCCGACCAGTTGACCGAACTGGAGGAAACCCGACGTCCCGACACGGTTGAAACCTCGTAGCCTAGCCGGTCCAGATAGGACGGATCGCTGTATAGCTTCGGCACCATCTCATTGACGATGATCGATCGTGGCACGCCCCAATAGGGATTGAATTCGACAGTCTCGATCTCATCATGGAAAAAGGAGGTCTGGTTTGATTTTTTGCCGACGACCACCCGCATGGAGAATGGCTCTTCGCCGGCATGATTATAAGTCGCAGTATAGGCTGGCTGATTGATAATGACATGCCGCGAGCCCAGATGGCGCGGCAGCCAGCGGCGGCGCTCCATGGCCAGTTCCAGTTTGCGGATCTTGTCGCTGTTGGACAGGGGCACCAGAGCCCGGATGGTTTTCTTGCCAACGATGCCATCGGCACCGAGGTTTTTTTCGCGCTGGAAACCGCGAACCAGTGCTACCGCTTCCGGCGTGTATTTGGGATCATCGGCATAGGCATCCAGAAAGACCGCGTGGTCGCTCATCAGCGTTGCCGAACCAGCCTTGCGGATTGCCGCGATCACATTGGCCACTTCCGGATTGGTCGTACCCGGCTTCAGGAATGTGCCCGGTGCGATATGGACAACATCGTCCATCGCGTCTTCCGCGCGCAGCTTGGCAAGGGTTTTTACAAACATCTTGAATTCGGAACTGTTCGGATGCCGGCCTTCAAGATAAGCGTCCGGCCTGCCGGCGCTGGCAAGCAGCCGCACGGCGCCGACCAGATCGACCTTGTTGCGTGGCAGGTCGTGATATCCGGAAATCCTGTTGGGATCGATGCGGCCGCGCTGTGCATCCAGCACATATGTCAGTGCGCTGGCCGTCAGTTCCATTTCAAAGGCGATCAAGGCTTTTTTCTGTGCCTTCGGATCGGCAGAATTGGCCGCCGCACCATCCAGGTCAGGCAAACGGACACGATAGTCTGCCGGCGACAAGCCATATTTGTCGGCCTGTTCCAGCGTCGCGATGACTTTTTTCGCCCGGCCGTTGACCGTGCCGTCCGACACCCACAGGAATGACGGATTGGCCAAATAATGGGGGTTCATGACACTCGCCACTTCGCGGAAAGTCTTCAGCTTGTAGGTCTTGAGCACGTCGCGCGAAAGTTCGAATGCCGTCAGTGGCCTTGCCGGTTCCACAGGTGCGCTGGCATTTTCCTGATCACCTTCGACAATGACTTTCGGTTCGACATCTGCGAGGTTTTCAAACGAAACCCAAACCGGTTTTTCAACCTTGTATTTGTAGTAACTCGGGCCGCTCACCCGCACTCTTGCGAATTTCCTGGCTTTTTCCCTTTTCAGCTCATTTTGAAGAAATCGCCGACGCTCCTGATAACGCGGCGTTTTGAAAAGGCGGTCGAGCAAACTCTGTGCCGAGGCCACTTCCACTGGCGCCACGACAAGTCCGCCGGCCAGAACTGCAAGCGCCACAAAAGAACCGAAACCTTTGCGCAATACGCATTTACCTGATCGAAACATCATCACTACCCGCCATCTATCTGCGACCGCCCCGCTGGTCCGTGCAGCCATGCCATTGTCTGGCCGTAATCTGCATCGCGCCAACCTGCACATTACCCCAGACCGGATGAACAGTGTAGAAACAATATATTGGCTCGCATAACAATCGTGTCATTGGTGCAATTTGTACTGCCAACTGTACCACAAAGAACACACTCAGATGGCGCAATTTGGGCGATCTGCCGCCAAACCCCTGCACGCTTGCCGTGCGGTCGCTTCCAGACCTTCCGGCCCTCATGATCGATCGACGGCGCCCGTATTGCCATGGCGCGTTGTATTTTTGCTTGTCCGGGACCAGCAATTGCCGGCATATCACCGTTCGAAAGAATGCAAGAGCGGCAGATATCGTCGTCTGACAGCCCGATCTGAAAACCCTGAAATCAATTGCCAGTCGATCGGCATACATCCGGATTTGAACGATCATGAGTGATACCGCACTATTGTTGATCGTGCTGGCGGCAGCGTTATTCCATGCATCGTGGAATGCGCTGTTGAAATCCTCCAAAGACGGCTTCAACACCATGATCGGCATCGATCTGTGGCAGTTGGCGATCGCGGTCATATTTCTGCCCTTTGTAGCGTTGCCGGCGGCGGCGGCCTGGCCCTATATCGTGGCATCGGCGATCATTCATATTGCCTACCGGCTGATGCTTCTCAAAGCCTATGAGTATGGCGACCTGTCGCGAGCCTATCCGATTGCCCGGGGCAGTGCGCCGATCCTGGTCACCGTATTCGGGTTCTTCCTGTTTGAAACAGGTTATTCCGTCGGTAATCTTGCAGGGATCGGAATAGTCTCTGCCGGCATTATGAGTTTGGCGCTGGCGCGTACTTATGGCCTGCGGGCGTTCGACCGGGGCGTTGCCTACGCGCTGGGCACCGGCATGGTCATCGCGGCTTACTCGGTTGTCGACGCCATAGGAGTGCGCCTGTCCGGCGCGGCGCTGGGCTATATTATCTGGTTATTTTTTATCGACAGCATTCCGTTAGGTGCCTATGCGCTTGTCCGGCAGCGGCGGAATTTTGGCAACTATGTGCTGCAGTCTGGCCGCAGGGCCCTGTATGCCGGCGTGCTGTCGATGGCTGGTTATGGCATCATCATCTGGTGTTTTACACGAGGCAGCGTCGCCGAAATTGTAGCGGTTCGTGAGACCAGCGTAGTCTTTGCTGCCCTCATCGGCGCACTTTTCCTGGGCGAAGGCTTCGGCCCGCGCCGGGCGATCAGCGCGGCGATCGTGGCTATCGGCATTATCGTCCTCAAGGTTGCCGGATGACGCGGTGCCGGGTGGAATGAGCGCTTGTGGCTGGACTACCAATTGGAAGACCTTAGATATCTTGTGTATTTCCTACCGTGAATTGGCTCTGCTGTTCCGGCAGATTCACCCGCGAAAATGACAGATATTCCCGGCTGGCCGGGTTCAACCGCAAACGGGGCACTATGATCGATCTCTACACCTGGACAACGCCGAACGGCCGCAAGGTTTCCATCATGCTGGAAGAACTGGGCCTGGAATACGTCGCCCATGGCATCGATATCAGCAAGGACGACCAGTTCAAGCCGGATTTTCTGGCGATCTCTCCAAACAACAAGATCCCGGCGATCGTCGATCGTGACACTGGCGTTCATCTGATGGAATCCGCAGCCATAATGCTTTATCTGGCTGAAAAAACAGGGAAATTCATGCCTGGTTCCGATGCGGACCGCTACGAGACCTGGGAGTGGCTGATGTGGCAGATGGGCGGCATCGGTCCGATGCTGGGACAGGCTCATCATTTCCTGCGGTTCAATCCGGGCAAGGCGCCCTACGCCGAAGAACGTTACGGTAACGAGGCCAAGCGTCTTTACGGCGTACTCGACAGGCGGCTTGCGGACCGGGAATTCGTCGTCGGCGAATACACCATTGCCGACATGGCAATCTGGCCGTGGATTTCCCGCTTTGAATGGCAGCAGATCGACATGGATGATTTTCCCAACGTCAAGCGCTGGTACAAGGCAATTGCCGCCCGACCGGCCGTGCAGCGGGGCTATCAGGTGCCTAAGGATTCAGGCTCGATTCCAATCCCCGAATAGGCCCCGCACCCGACTGACTTGAGTGGCAGGTAGAGCCTGATTTTCAGGCTTTGTTCAGTTCCTTCTTGTGCATCCAGTCGGCATGCTTGGGCGCGCGCTTGGTCTTCGACCATTCCTCCAGCATGTCCCACTTGACTGCATCGAGCCGTTTGGTGAGCGCCTCTTCCTGCGGGTCCGGGCAGGCCAATTCGATGCGGTGGCCGTTGGGGTCGAAAAAGTAGATGGAATGAAACAGCGAGTGGTCGGTGACGCCGAGCACATCGATATTGTTTTTCTCCAGATTATCCTTGAACGCCAGCAGCGTATCCCGATCCTTCACCTTGAAGGCGATGTGCTGCACCCATTCAGGCGTATTGGGATCACGGCCCATTTCCGGTTTGGTCGGCAGTTCAAAAAACGCCAGCACATTGTCGGCCCCGGCATCCAGAAACACATGCATATACGGGTCCGGCTCGTGGGTGGAGGGCACCTTGTCTTCGGCGATTGCCAGCACAAAATCCATGTTGAGATTCTTGACGTACCAGTCGACCGTCTCCTTGGCGTCGCGGCAGCGATAGGCGACATGGTGGATGTGTTCGACTTTCATGGCGGCCTCCATTTTTGGCATCTTGCAATTCAGCCAAATTTAGTTTCAAATGCAACTAATGTCAAACCTGTCTCCTCACCCGCCCTCTCATGCTGGCCGCACGCCGTTTCTCGATGACTTCTTCCCCTATCGGCTGGCTGTGCTTGCCGACGGTGTCAGCCGTGCCGTCGCGGAAGTTTATTCGGGTCGTTACGATCTGACCCGGGGTCAATGGCGGGTGTTGGCCGCTCTTGGCAACTTGCCGTCGGGCGAAAAAGGCGGCCTGAGCGCCAAGGCGCTGACCGGCCAGACCATGCTCGACAAGGTTCAGGTCAGCCGTGCCGTGTCGGGCCTTGCCGCCGCCCGCCTTGTGACCGGGCGCACCAACAGCCGTGACAAACGGTCCAAGACGCTAGCTCTCACCGCAACAGGCCGGGCGCTTTTTGACGAGATCGCGCCGCTTGTGCGGGCGCGCGAAGACAGTCTGTTGTCCGTACTGGACAGGCAGCACCGCGATACGCTGCTTTCGGCCATGCGTGCGCTTGACGATCGCGCCCGGCAGTTGCAACGGGACAATGGACTATCATCGCCAAACTGACGGCGACGCAGGAGACAATCGATATGGCCAGACAATTCGCCTCGCAGGGGGACATGGACGACAAGGTGATTTCCTTCACCGAGATCGGACCTAATCTTTATGCCTTCACCGCTGAGGGCGATCCCAACACCGGTGTGATCATCGGCGACGAAAGTGTGATGATCATCGACGCCCAGGCGACCCCGGTGATGGCGCAAAGGGTCATCGACCGCATCCGTCAGGTTACCGACAAACCGATCCGGCATGTGGTCCTGTCGCACTATCATGCGGTGCGCGTACTCGGCGCCTCTGGTTATGGCGCCGACGAGATTATCGCCTCCGACACCTGCCGGTCGATGATCCACGAGCGCGGTCAGGAAGACTGGGATTCTGAATTTCAGCGCTTTCCCCGGCTGTTTCAGGCCGCGGAATCCATCCCCGGACTGACCTGGCCAACGCGGACATTCGGCACGTCGATGACACTTTATCTGGGCACCCGCCGGGTTGAGCTAATGCATCTGGGCCGTGCCCACACGGCCGGCGACATCGTCGTCCATGTACCCGATAGCGCAGTGATGTTTACCGGCGATATCGTCGAATATCATTCCGCCTGTTATTGCGGCGACGGTCATTTTGGCGACTGGCCGAAGACTCTTTCTCGGATCGCCGAATTTGCGCCCGAAGCCATCATGCCGGGGCGGGGCGACGCCTTGACCGGCCCGGATAAAGTCTTGGAGGCCATTTCCTCAACTGGAGATTTTGTCGCTAGCACCTATCGGCCGGCGGCCAAGGTCGCGGCCCGTGGCGGCACGTTGAAGGAGGCATGGGACGCGGTGCGCGCCGCCTGCGATCCGGTCTTTGGCGACTATGCGATCTATGAGCACTGCCTGCCGTTCAACGTCGCGCGCGCCTTTGACGAGGCGCTCGGCATCGACACGCCGCGCATCTGGACGGTCGAGCGCGATCAGGCCATGTGGGCGCAGTTGCAGGATTAGGAGCCGGTCATGGCGGAATTGAATACCAAACCTAATATCGATGACCCGGATGGATTTTACGCCGAATTGCTTGCCGCCCACGAGACACTCAGCGATGATGAAAGCGTCGCCTACAATGCCCGGCTGATCCTCATCCTGGCCAACCATATTGGCGAGCGGGCCGTTCTTGCCGACGCGTTGGCGCTCGCCGCAAACCCGCCAGTCGCAACAAACGGGGCATCCTGATCCGGCGACTTGCGGCACCGGGGCTGCCTATTGGCGTTGCGGATGCCTATATTGGGGCCGCAGGTAATCTTTCAGGCGGACGCGGATAGTCGCCGATCGCCGATCCACACTCCTGTCGTGAGGGCATCGCCATGGCGTGGTCGTTTCCAATAGCACGGTTGTTCGGCTCGGAAATCCGGGTCCACATCACGTTCTTTTTGCTGCTTTTATGGATCGGCATTGCCCATTACCAGATCGGCGGCTTGGCGGCCGCAATCAGCGGACTGGCGTTCATTCTGGCGCTGTTTGCCTGTGTCGTTGCGCATGAATTCGGGCACGCGCTGGCGGCCCGCCGATATGGCATCCGCACGCCCGATATCACATTGCTGCCGATCGGTGGTCTGGCCCGCCTTGAGCGGATGCCGGAAAAGCCACGGCAGGAGATCATCGTTGCGCTGGCCGGCCCGGCGGTCAATGTCGTGATCGCGGTGGTGCTGATCGGATTGTTTGGTACCCAGACCGATGTGGACGCGCTGGCCAGTCTTGAAGACCCGCAACAGGGATTTTTCGCTCGCCTGGCCGCCGTCAATATTTTTCTGGTGGTCTTTAACATGATCCCGGCCTTCCCGATGGATGGCGGCCGGGTGTTGCGGGCTGTTCTGGCGATGTCGCGAAGCCGTGCCCGTGCAACCCGGATTGCTGCCCGCATCGGTCAGGGCTTTGCATTTTTCCTCGGGTTTGTCGGGCTGATGGGCAATCCCGTGCTGATCTTCATCGCTATATTTGTGTATCTGGCGGCCAGCGCCGAAGCGCAGGTGACGCAGATGCAGGAGGTGACCCGCAATGCCGGCGTGCGCGACGGCATGATCAGCCGCTACGAAACTCTCGGGCCGCAATCAGTGATCGGCGATGCCGCCCGCGCGCTGTTGCAGACAACCCAGCATGAGTTTCCGGTCATCGACGGCGGCGGACACATGCGCGGCCTGCTGACCCGCAATGCCATGATCGGCGCCTTGGCCAAATCAGGTGCCGATACGCCGGTCCTTGATGTCATGATCAGTGAAATTCCGACCGTGGCGCCGCATGAGCGACTGGATAGCGCTCTGACACTGATGCAGAAATCCGGCGCGCCAGCTGTTGGCGTTGTCGATGGTGGGGGACGGCTGATCGGCTACATCACACCGGAAAATATCGGTGAGATGGTGATGATCGATACCGCTACGGAGCAGTGATCAGGCGGCTTCGGAACGCACCCAGTGGGGCCGATGCTCGTAGACAGTCTGGGATTCAATTTTTGGAGCCTCTTCGTCCGTTTCCTCATTGTTGCCGGCAGTCAGTTCGCGCGCTTCGGCGAACGCCGAGTTGATCCGGCTTTGCATGGCCGCACCGTACGCGATCATCTCCGGCGGCAGGTCGAGCGCCGATAACCGGTCCGGGTGGTAGGTCTTGGACAGCCGGTAATAAGATTCCGCCAATTGCGCTTCTGTCGCGTCCGGTTCCACGCCCAACACCGCGTACGGTGTATCGACAGACGCCTTGTATTTGCTTTTTTTCAACTGGTCGGCGCTGACCCGATCGTTCGGCTCGATTTTCTGGATTGTGGATTTGGAAAAGTGGGCTGTGTCACCACGGGCGTTCACAATTTCCAAAAACGAGCTGTTGTCGGACAGGATGTCGCCGATATTGCCAAACGCGCCAAGCAGATAGCCGCGAATTACCGATCCGTTCTGGAGGGTTACCGCAACCGGTATGCGCTTTCGTCTGCTGTCAGATACACCACGTTCAAACATTTTCCCGATCGCCGCCTTGCCGAAATCCCGTTTACCTTAAGGCGAAGCTGATGGAATTTACGCGGATCGGCAACCAGTGCGCGTTGGCAATGTAAACAACTAAAATTTTGTGGTTTGGCGCAGGTAAAACGCAATATTTACCAAAAGAACTCCGCCTGCGAGGCCGAGACAATCGCTGCTCGTTCAGTCAGGACGCTTGGCGCGCCCAAGCTGGCATATGTTCAAACACGGTCTCGACAACCACCGGCTTGGGCTCGGCCTGCCGTTTTTGCAGAGCCTGGCGCACATCTTCAAACGCCATATTGAAGCGCTTTTGCATTGCGGCGGCATATTCGGTGATTTCGTCGGGCAAATCGAATGAAGCCATCCGGTCCGGGTGATAGGCACGGGTCAGCTCATGATAGGCGGTCGCAAGGTCGGCCTCGTTCACATCCGCCGAAACGCCGAGGATCTGATAGGGATTTGAAGATTCGTTTGCCTTTTGCTGCCGGCTTAGATGATCGGCTTTAGGCAGGTCGGAAAACTCGATCTTGCGGATCGACGACATGGCCAGAAACATCGTCTCGCTGTCAGCATCGACAATTTCCAGGAACGTGTGGCCATTGGACAGGATGTCGCCAAGGTTGGAATGCGCTCCAACGACCGTGCCGCGCATGACCGACCCGTCATCCATAGTCAGGACAACAGCAATCTTGCGCTTCTTGCGTTCAGTGACGACGCCGCGATCAAACATACTTGGTCTCCCGGACCCGGAATTTCCGTTCTCGACTCCAGATCACAAAATTCTGCCGTCCAACGCAATCAAAACGTGAATGAGTAGTAAACAGAACCGTTCGAATTTTCAGCGCCGTGGAAAGACAATTGGATCGCTAGCCCGGTCGCTTCTGATCGCCGTGCCGAATGCCCCTGTTCGCAGCCCTACAAATCCGCTATGTCGCACTGCAACAAAACTGGACACTCCCTACTTTGACCGAATCTTTGCGTAACATCGCCATCATCGCCCATGTCGATCATGGCAAGACCACACTGATCGACGTGCTGCTGGCTGCCTCTGGCGCCGTGCGCGCCGGCAAGGAGATCGCCGAGCGAGTGATGGACTCCAACGAACTGGAGCGGGAGCGTGGGATCACGATCCTGGCCAAGGTCACGTCACTGTTCTGGAACGAAACTCGTATCAACATTGTCGACACACCGGGCCATGCCGATTTCGGTGGTGAAGTGGAGCGCATTCTCAACATGGTTGACGGGGCGATCCTGCTGGTCGACGCGGCCGAAGGGCCAATGCCACAGACCAAGTTCGTGCTCGCCAAGGCGCTGGCGCTGGGTTTGAAGCCGATTGTCGTCATCAACAAGATCGACAAGCCCGAAGCGCGGCCCGATTATGTGCTCGATGCGGTCTTCGATCTGTTTGCCGCGCTCGACGCCAGTGACGAACAACTGGATTTCCCGGTGCTCTATGGCTCGGCCAAACAAGGCTGGATGGCCAAGACGCCTGAACGGGCTGCGCAAGAGCGCGTCACCAACAGCGTTGCGCCCTTGTTCGATTTGGTCATCAGCCATGTTGCCAAGCCGGTAATCGTGCCCGGCGCGTTCACCATGCTGGCAACCACCCTTGGCGCCGATACGTTCCTGGGCCGTGTCCTGACCGGTCGCATCCGCTCCGGTTCCATCGCCGCCGGCGAAACGATCAAGGCGATAGACCGCGATGGCAAGCTGGTTGAAAATTTCCGGGTTTCGCGCGTGTTGGCGTTTCGCGGGCTGGAGCGCAAACCGATCGATAGAGGCGAGGCCGGCGATATCGTAACTTTGGCCGGCATGACCAAGGCAACGGTCGCCGACACCTTGTGCGACCCGGCCGTTGTCGTGCCGCTTGACGCCCAACCCATCGATCCGCCGACCCTTTCCATGACATTTCGCATCAATGACGGGCCGCTAGCCGGCACCGAAGGCTCAAAGGTGCAAAGCCGGGTTATCCGCGACCGGCTGATGCGTGAGGCGGAAGGCAATGTCGCCCTGAAGATTACCGCCGGCGAAGACCGCGATGCCTTCGAGGTGGCCGGCCGTGGCGAACTGCAGCTGGGTATCCTGATCGAGACCATGCGCCGGGAAGGCTTTGAATTGACCATCGGCAAGCCGCAGGTTGTCTTTCGTGAGGACGACAACGGCAACCGGCTGGAGCCGATCGAGGAAGTTGTAGTCGACGTTGACGACGAGCATACCGGCACGGTGATCGAAACCATGGCCGCCCGAAAAGGCGAGCTTGCCGAGATGAAACCGTCCGGCGGCGGGCGGACGCGTCTGGAGTTTCTTGCGCCAACCCGCGGCCTGATCGGCTATCTGCCAGCGTTGTTGTCAGAAACTCGCGGCACGGCTGTGCTTAACCGGATTTTCCATGCTTTTGAGCCCTATAAAGGCGCCATTGCCGGCCGGCGCACCGGGGTGCTTGTGTCCAACAGCCCGGGTGTTGCGGTGGCTTATGCGCTGTTCAACCTGCAGGATCGCGGCGCGATCATGGTGCGGCCCGGCGTGAAAATTTACGAAGGCATGATCATTGGTGAGCATTCGCGTGGCAATGATCTGCCGGTGAACCCGACAAAGGGCAAGCAATTGTCCAATGTGCGCGCCTCGGGCAAGGATGACGCGGTGACCCTGACGACGCCGATGACCCTCAGCCTGGAACAGGCGCTTTCGTATATCGCCGAGGATGAACTGGTGGAGGTAACCCCCAAAACCATCCGTTTGCGCAAGGCGCTTCTGAATCCCCATGAACGCAAGCGTGCCGAGCGCGCCAAGGCGCCCTCTGCCGCCTGACAAAACAGCCTGTTGCCGTTTTCCACCGGTCCGGTCCTTCTGTTACCTGATCGTGCCAACCGGCATTGACGGGGCCGCCAGCGGCACCCTACGCTTGCTCCATGAGCGCAACGGTCATCGATGTCCGGCAGGCCACGCCCACCGACGGGGAGGGGATTGCCGGCGTTCACGCCAGCGCCTGGCGGGAGGCCTATCAGGGGATCATTCCGGCAAAGACACTCGACAGGATGATCAACCGGCGCGGCGCGCGCTGGTGGTCGGATGCCGCTCGCCGCAAGAATGTCCTTGTGCTCGATTTTGGCGGCGCGATTGCCGGCTACGCCACCTATGGACCGGCGCGGATGTCGGGCAGCGCCGATGCTGGCGAAATCCACGAAATATATCTTGCGCCGGAATATCAAGGCATCGGTTTGGGCGGCTGGCTGTTCGCGACAGCGACACGGGCACTGCAGGGGCAAAAATATTCCCGGATGCTGGTGCGCGTCCTCGCCGACAATGACCGGGCCTCGTGCTTCTACCGCCGCCAGGGTGGCAAGGAAGTGTCACGTGGCAAGGAGGCCCTCGACGGCGCCAACCTCGACAGCATCATCTATCAGTGGCAGCTGGTGGCGAAATAGCGCGGACATGTGGCCCGCTACGGGAATTGTCCGGGCGCTTTGTCTGCCAGTAATTCAAACGGACATTCGACCGGCTATCTGAACACGCTCTCTTACCCAACAGGGAAATCCAGCAATGCGTATCGACGCCATCGCCATCGGCATATCACCGCCTGACGACATCAACGTGATTATCGAAGTGCCAGTCGGCGGCCAACCGATCAAGTATGAGATGGACAAGGATGCTGGCACGCTGGTGGTTGACCGCTTCCTCTATACGCCGATGACCTATCCGGGCAATTACGGCTTCGTGCCCCACACCCTGTCCGACGATGGCGATCCGATCGATGTGCTTGTGTGCAATACCCGCGCGCTACTGCCCGGCTGCGTCATCAACTGCCGGCCGATCGGCGTGCTGGTGATGGAAGACAATAGCGGCCAGGATGAAAAAATACTGGCGGTGCCGGTGCCAGCGCTGACCAAGCGCTACGACAATGTAAAAAGCTACCGTGACATGCCGGACATCACGCTGAAGCAGATCGCGCATTTCTTTGAGCACTACAAGGATCTGGAGCCGGGCAAATGGGTCAAGATCGGCGATTGGGGCGATGCGGACGAGGCCAGACGGTTGATCGTCGAGGCGATCGATCGCGCTAAGGTGTAGGAGCAGAACAGGCGGTTACCTGACCGCCCAATTCAATCCACCTCAGTCCCGAGCACCGATCCGGCCTTGCCGTACCAGACCGCCCGATCGCGACGGCAATCGAAATTGCGCGCCATGCGGTCAGCGGCATCGCGGGCCAACTGGTTGGCACTGGGGTTGGCCAGCGCATCGATCCGCGCCACCCGGCACACATTGCCGGGCTCCAGCGCTGTGACCACCAGCACTTGTGATTCTGCCGCTCCATCGCCCGGCGACAGGATCCAGCGCTGGATGGCCGCGTAGGGCTCTGGCGCGTTTGCTGGACCATCATGGCGGATCTCGATCACTGGATGGACATAATTAAACGGGCCAAAAGTCTGTTTCATGGCCTTCTCGGTCTGCCCTGTCGGCCAGAAGCTGACAAACATCCGAAGATCGCCCTCGGCAATGTGAAGCGGGATAACTGTTTCAGGGCAATAAAGCCGAACCGAGCCGCCCTCCTCGATCTCTTCGGTGATCGTGCAGTCGGATTCCATATCGTATTTGATGTAATAAAACCCCGCCGCGCGCGCCGTCTGTGGCGCAAGAACCACTATCAATGCGATCGCAAATAACGCAGCGGTCAGCGGCATGGCTCTGGCTGGCAGCAATCGGCGCATCAATTTTCTCCGTACCCGACAGCGTCGCTACCGGGCAGTTGTCCGGACTGCTCAGTCCTGCCGACTGGCAACGAGCAATTGCATGGTATCATCAAGCGCAACCGGATCGCCGTCAACGCGCACGGTCTTGATCCGCGATGTTGTCCCGCCGGTTACCAGCACAGCGGATTTTGCAACGCCAAGCGTCTTCGCCAGCAAAGCCTCCAGCGCCGCATTGACGCGACCCTTTTCGGGCACCGCCCGCACCCGCGCGGCGATGACGCTTTGCCGATCGGAGCGCACGACCAGGCCGTCGATCCGGTCGTGGCCAGCCCGCGGCGTCAGCCGGACACGGATGTCGAGACCCTTGCCGGTGATTGTCCAGGGATAGCCGGGTTGGGGCACGATGCCGGATCAGAAGACGAAGGGGAAAATGTAGCGAGCGATGATCTGTTCGATCAAAATAATCCCAAGCAGTGCGATAATCGGGGAAATGTCGAGACCGCCAAACGACGGCACATAACGCCGGATCGGCCGAAGCACCGGTTCGGTCAACTGATGGAGCATATTGCCGATTGTGGCGACCACCTGATTGCGCGAATTCACGACATTGAAGGCGAACAGCCAGGAAAAGATCGCGCTGCCGATAATGACCAATTTGTACAGATACAGGATCAGCAAAATGACATCGAGAATAGCGCGCATGGGGCCTCCGGTTGCAAGCATGCCCGCTGGCGGAACAAGTCGGTTTCCACCACACCGGAGCATCGCGAATCATGTAGCGCCGCTGCTGCCGGGATACAAGCGCGGTAGCCTGCCGGAAGCGTTGCCGCCTCAGGCGCGGGCAACGCGCCGGACCATATCAATACCTTCGGCGAGCGTGGCATATGTCGCCGTGTAGGCCGGGCAGGTCAGGGCAAATCGTGCAAATGCGGCAAAACCCTCCTCACCCAAGCCGCGAATTTGCGATCCGGTCTTGATCAGAAATTTTGCCGAACACACGGGGCGCAAATCTTCGCAAGTTGCCCCCTCACCAGTCACAGGCGCGCCTTCGGAGCGCGTGATAAAGATGATCGCAGTTGGCCGAACCGGCCCATTGGATGTGCGATCCGGTCCCGGCCACAAATATTTGGTGTTGATGCCGCGATGCTGAAAGACCGGTAGCCCGTCCAGTTCGGGATAGTCAGCGCCAAGCAGTGGCCAACTCCCCGACTTGACGCTGATCGCGGCGGGTACCGGCACTACTGTATCGCCATCAGCGGAGAGCGGCAGGATATCGTCGGCAACGAGCCGGCCGCCTGCTGCGACAAGGCTGGCGGCAAGGGTTGATTTTCCAGAACCGCTGGGCGCGGCGAGGATCACACAGCCACCGTCAATTTCGACAGCGGTCGCGTGAAGGAGCACGGACGGCGGCCGGCGCGCAACCGAATGCCCAATGATTTCCCGCATCAACGTGCTGCGGGCGGTGGCGCGGTCTGTAGGCGGTGCCGGGCCGTCGCTTTCGACATCGCCATCGATATTGATCGTATAGTTTCCGCCCTGCCCTGCCAGGGAAATCGTGAGCGGTGGCGGCGTTTTGCTTTTGTCGATGCGAGATGCCGGAGCGGTCGCCGCCTCGACCAGCCGCGCAATATCGGGATCCTCACACAGGACCCGCACCTGCGGGCCGCCGCACGACAAGACCATGTCCAGCGCCGGCTCGGCGAGAAATGGCGGTGCTGCCCTTTCGGCGAGGCCAGCGCCAGGACCGGGAGTGGCACCCGCGCCGGGACGGACATTATCCCCCCTGTCCGGATCACCGTCGAAAAGCTTCTCTTTCCAGAATTCCGCCACGATGCCGTCGACATGGCCGGCAGCCACATCACTGTCGACCGGAAAAAAATCGGCGTAATCCGCGACAATCTCCGCGCGTGTCTCGCCGCGCTGCAAGCCGTCCAGAACAAATGCGTTCGGTGGAGCAAGGTCGCACAGGGTTTGGGTTTGGGGATTGAGAGCCAGCATGGTGGCGCCAAATGGCGCCATGAGGATGCCTCGGCAATGCAATGCTGTGGGGAAGGGCGGCAATTGGGCCCCCGCCAGAAATTTGCGGAAGCCTTCTTATGGAGAGGCTGGAATCAGCGTCCAGCAACCCCAAAGTGCATCAATTGCGATTTCCCCTTCAGGTTGAATTCGAATTTTGACGAACCGGACTTTGGTCGCGGGTGACAAACAGCGCTCTGACCAGTTTGACCGGACACCCTGTCCGGCCCTGGCCGGTACGCGACTGGATGATTTGACAGGTTCCCGCCAAAGCCCTAAGTGGTGCCGGCCCAGATCAGGCGATCAGGGCCCAGGTGGCGGAATTGGTAGACGCGCTAGCTTCAGGTGCTAGTGCCCTTATGGGCGTGGAGGTTCGAGTCCTCTCCTGGGCACCATCGTACGCCGATGGCCTTGTTATTCCTTAACTTATTGCCTTTAATAGCTTTTGTCGGCGCTCAGTGTTACACACGGGTGTTACACATGGTCCTCAAAATGGCGTGTCCAATGCGACGTAAAGGTTCGTCTGTTTATCAACTGAGGAAACGGATACCGAAGGATGTTCTCAGCAAGGCGCGCGGAAGAACGCTGAACGTTCCTATCGGTGACGACATCAGGACAATCCAATTGAGCCCAAGTGCAACAACGGTTGTTACTACCCTGGGCACTCGCGATCCCAATGAGGCCAAGCGCCGAAGTTTAACTGCCGTTACATATCTTGAAAGCGTGTGGACAGCGCTTCGTAATGGTCCGCGCAAGCTGGCCCATAAGGAAATTGTGGCGCTTTCCGGTGAGATATATAGACAAATCGCGGATGGGCAGGAGGATGAGCCTGGGTCGCCGGAGCTATGGGATACCTTCCTTTCGATCAATGCAAAAGTAGCTCGCGGTCGCTTTGGCAATCCCCGCAATCTGAAAATTGGCGACGGCGATGAACGCGACAGGGTTGCATCGTTAGAGGGATGGTTTGGGCCATCAGTCGATGAGCTATTGGCTCGGGAAGCCATCGTCATTGATAATGAAAGCCGCAAGCGCTTGTTATACCAACCCGCACTGATCAGCACTCATAGGCCCAGTCGCGCATGCCGATGGACATGATGCGCCACGGCTGGTCGATGAGCTTGTTCCAGGCCTCGCAGCAATGGGCGACGATGTCATCGTAGGATTTGAACACTCGGT
>CAXMRP010000071.1:0-3737 GCA_964196155.1 uncultured Polyangiaceae bacterium | reverse complement strand
TCCGGCCGGATTTCCTGAGCCAAAACCGGGCCTGCGACAATTACAGCCAGCAGAACTGCAAGACCCATTCGTGCGTGTTTCACGGCTTGTCTCCTTCTCCATTGGCGTTTTCGGTACTGTACCGGACGCTATCCACAGTTGCCTGGCCTTGTATGGACCAGGATCAGGGATTTGGGATTGCGGTCTGATCCCTGCTCACTATTGTGCCGATCCGCATGTCCACCCTCATCTACAAGATATGTGCTGAAGCCGATTGGGCCAATGCCCAATTAACCGGTCATTTTGATGGCGCACCGGTCGACGTCGCCGACGGGTTCATCCATCTGTCTGCGGCCGCACAGGTACGGGAGACGGCGGCCCGCCACTTTGTCGGCCAAACTGGTCTGGTGCTGGTGGCAATCCTTGCCGACGCTCTTGGCCCGGCGCTGAAATGGGAACCTTCGCGGGGCGGCGATCTGTTTCCTCATCTTTATGGCCCGCTTGCGACTGGATTGGCGGCATGGGTACATCCATTGCCGCTTGGCGAAGATGGCGCCCACATCTTTGGGAATGATATTCCGTGAAGGCGAAAACCAAAGACATGGCGGCGAAAAACAAGCTGGAAGGGAGCGCCCAATACTTGCCGCGCAAACCGCTTTCCCTGCGCATATTGCACCGGCTCGACCCGGAGCGCGCCCATCGCATCGCCATTCATGGGCTGAAGTTGCGCCGTATCCGGCCGAATCCGCCGCCTGACCCGCAATTGAGCTTCAATCTTCTGGACCGGGTGTTTCCCAATCCAATCGGCCTTGCCGCGGGCTTCGACAAGAACGCCGAGGTGCCCGATGCGCTGTTGTCGCTCGGTTTCGGCTTTGTCGAAGTTGGAACGGTGACGCCAAAACCGCAGGCTGGCAATCCGAAGCCGCGGATCTTCCGGCTTCCGGCTGACCGGGCCATCATCAATCGTCTCGGCTTCAATGGCGCTGGCCATGATGCAGTTGCCGCCAATCTGGAGCGACGGCGCGGCCGCAGCGGGATTATCGGCGTCAATATTGGTGCCAATGCCGACAGCGCAGACCGGATCGCCGACTATGTGGCGGGTGTGGAACGGTTTGCACCGCTGGCTGCGTATCTGACCATCAATATTTCATCACCCAATACGCAAGGCCTGCGCGACCTGCAGGGCGAGGACAGTCTGGGCAGGCTTGTCGCGCAAATTAGTACCGCCCGAAACAATGCGGCCGACCGGCTGGGTCGGCCGGTGCCGCTGTTTATCAAAATTGCGCCGGATCTCACGGACCAGTCGCTGGTGCGGATTGTGGAGAGTGCACGGGCCAACATGATTGATGGTCTGGTGGTTGCCAATACGACCGTTGCGCGGACGGGTTTACGCTCCCGCCGAAAGGCCAAACAAGCGGGCGGATTGTCCGGGCCGCCGCTGTTTGATCGCTCCACCGCCATGCTGGCCCGCGCCCGGCAAATCGGCGGCACGGAACTGATCCTGATTGGTGTCGGCGGTGTCGATAGCGCCCAGGCGGCATGGCGCAAGATTGCCGCCGGGGCTGATCTGGTTCAGCTCTACACGGGAATGATTTACGCCGGGCCGAGCCTTGCGCGGCAAATAACCGCCGGGCTGAAAGAAGAACTGGCCCGGCGCAATTTCAGCCATATCAGTCAGGCCACTGGCATTGAGACGGCGCGTTGGGCAGCTGCGTGGTCGGGCGACCCGTCAGAAAGCTGATGCCTGAGAGTCTGACCTGGATCAGCCTGTCGCGAATTCCGCAGCCTGCCGCCTTGGCAAGCGCAGCGACAGTGTTATGCCGCGTGCGCCAAGAAACACGAATATCGCCAGCCACAATCCGTGATTGCCCAGCGCCGGAACGGCAACTGCCCAGACAACCAGGGCTGCCAGCGCCGACAGCAGCATCATGTTGCGCATGTCCCGCGACCAGGTTGCGCCAATATAGATGCCGTCCATGACGAATGCCACGGCGCCAACAATCGGTGTCAGCGCCGCCCAGATCAGATACTGGCCGGCAACTTCCCGTACCGGCAAAGATGTCGTCATGAACGCGATCAGGTGTGCGCCGGCAATCAGGTAGAGCGCCGACAGAACACAGGCCGTGGCGCATCCCCAGAGCAGGGTCAAGCGAATGCCCCTGGCGAATGCTGGCCGGTAACGCGCACCAATAGCCCGGCCGACCACCTGTTCCGACGCCGTCGCCAGTCCGTCCAGGAAAAAACCACCGAACAGAAAGAACTGCATCAAGATGGCGTTGGCGGCGAGGATGATTTCCCCAAGCCTTGCCCCTTCCCGGGTAAAAAAGGCGAAGGTGAACAGCAGGGTGAATGAGCGGATCATGATGTCGCGATTGACGGCGATAATCCGCACAATCGCGGCGCGGTCGCCGATCCGCGCCAAACCTGAGCGCAATCGATCGGGGGCAACGAACCAGACGACGGCGAACGACAGGGCAAACTGAACCACTTCGGCAACGACCGAGGCGACGGCAACGCCGGTGACGCCCCAACCGTAGCCAAGCACCAGCACCAGCGACAGGACGACATTGACCGCCGCAAAGATGAATTGGATCCCCAGTACGAAGCCGGCGCGGGCAAGGCCCAGGAGCCAGCCGATCTGTACGAAACTGGCAAGTGCAAAGGGTGCAGCCCAAATGCGGATTTCCAGATAGGCGCGAGCCGGGCCGCCGACTGCCGGTTTCAGATCCATCGCCCACAGCCCGGCTGCGATCAGCGGGCGTTGCAGCAAGATTACGACCAGGCCGCAAAGGACCGCCAGTGCCAGACCCCGGCACAGGGCTGCCATGATTTCGATCCGATCGCCAGAACCCATGGCCTGTGCAGTCAGGCCGGTGGTGCCAGCGCGTAAAAAATTGAATGTGACGAATAAAATATCGAGAAGCAGCCCACCGATTGCGATGCCACCAATAAGGGCCGGCACCCCAAGCTGACCAATGACCGCCGTGTCGACAAGGCCGATCAGCGGGACCGACAGATAGGCAAACGTCATCGGCAGGGCGATAGCCAGAACCGAGCGGTGCGATACCGAAAATTTGTTGGAGTTTTGCGCGTCCTGCCCGGCGGCTACCGCCTGTTGCGAGGGGGCAAGGCCAGAATCAGAATCGGCTTCGCAATCAGGCTGCACAGCGGTCACCGCCCATAAATCGACTGCCTTTAATTCAACCGTTTGCGGTTCAGTTGCCCCGACCGACCTTGAAAACGCGCATCAGCAGAAATACCGGTATGACGATCATTGCACCCAGTATCAGATATCCGAACGCCCGTTCAAATGCCTCAAATCCCATATCGTAGATGCGCAGGGCGACGCGCTGGAGCCAATCATAAAGCTCAAACGGGTGGATATTGAGGGCCGCCAGACCCAGACCGACAATAAACGACAGGATCAGCAGCCGGAAGAATACCCGGAGCGGGGTGTCGCCAAGAAATTGCGTCATTCGGGACATGTTCAAGGGCCTCCTGCGCGGCCTTTTGTGCAGCCGGTCCAGCGGCGACGGTGCCGCAGATTTGGATCCGGTGCCGCGCGATACGTAGAGATTCGGGAGCGGCCCGGCAAGTGGACGCGCTTATCCAAGGGTTAATACCAAGTCGCGCTGACCCCGACTCACGTTTAACTATTTAAGGGGATTCCCGAATCGGCGGTTTTCTGAATCAATGTGGCGAACCAAGGAGGTTCGCCATGAGCGCTGCGATACGGCTTCGGGCCGATTTTGACGGAA
>CAXMRP010000070.1:0-7290 GCA_964196155.1 uncultured Polyangiaceae bacterium | reverse complement strand
ACCATCCGATATCTCCATATTTGTTGCAAAATACGAAGGATCTGATTTGCTCCTGTCACTCAAACCATTGTTCTTGGACAGACACTTAGTGACAGCCTTTGACGGTCATGATTTTGATCGTCCGGTTCATTTGATCGACATGAACGACTGCTTTATGTCTTCCACTTGATGGAACATCCCATCGCCGGTATCGCTGCCGTACCCTGATTGCCATTCGGATCAAGCATTGCCGCGACTAGCTCCCGCTTGATTCCATCAGGCACGGGCTCCGTGCGGCCTTCATCGAGACGCCCGTGATAGATAAGACGGCCTGCTCCGTCGAAACCATAAAATTCCGGCGTGCAGGCGGCATCGTAGGCCCGCGCGGTTTCCTGGGTTTCGTCATGCAGATACGGAAAGGAAAACACGTTATCGCGTGCGAATTTCGCCATATTATCGAATGAATCTGCCGGATGCGTACTGGAATCATTGGCGCAGATCGCAGCAAAACCGATCCCGGCGTCACGCAGGGTTTGTGCGTCCGCCGTCATCCGATCGACAATCGCCAGAACATATGGACAGTGGTTGCATATAAAGGCGATCACTGTACCGTTTTCGCCGGCGACATCGGCGAACGAATAGGTTTTGCCGTCGGTTCCCGGCAGGCTAAAATCCGGGGCCTGATCTGCTGTGATGGTCGCGGCGCTGTTGACAGCCATTGTTGCCTCCATTGGCGGTGCATATGTGTTGCACCGATATTTGGCCCATGATGGTGCTTTCGTCCACCCGGCCGACCGTTGGTACCAATAGCAGCGACAATCTAACGGTCGCGGGAACGAGCGGGCCGTGCCAGAATTAGGGGATGATTCGCCCACCGTGCCAAACCGCGATAACAAACACTTATTTGCACACCGGAAGACAAGAATGACCGACCGTTCCGATGATTTGTTTTCCAACATTACCCCGGAGCCGCTGATCGAGGACGAACCACCGCGTCGTGCCGCAAGGCCGAAAAAACCGGCCAAGACCCCGAAGGATCCGACTAACGACTATACCGCCGCCGATATCGAGGTCCTTGAAGGGCTGGAACCGGTTCGCCGGCGGCCCGGCATGTATATCGGCGGCACCGATGAAAAGGCACTCCATCATCTGTTTGCCGAAGTGATCGACAATTCCATGGACGAGGCCGTTGGTGGATATGCCAACTGGATCGATGTCATGGTGGAGCCAGACGGTTTCCTGTGTGTCAGCGACAATGGACGCGGCATCCCGGTCGATCCCCATCCCAAATACAAGGACAAGTCGGCACTCGAAGTGATCATGACGACCCTTCACGCCGGCGGCAAATTCGACTCCAAAGTCTATGAAACCTCCGGCGGACTGCACGGTGTCGGCGTGTCCGTTGTCAACGCCCTGTCGGAACGCTTGGAGGTGGAGGTTGCCCGCGACCGCACCTTGTACCGGCAGGTCTTTTCCCGGGGCAAACCGCTGGGCAAGCTGAAAAATGTCGGCGAGGTGCACAACCGCCGCGGAACACGGGTGCGCTTTCGACCGGACCCGGAGATATTCGGTGACAAGGCACGATTTGACCCTGCACGCCTGTTCCGGATGGCCCGGTCAAAAGCTTACTTGTTCGGCGGTGTCGAAATTCGCTGGAGCTGTGACAAGAGCTTGCTGCCGGAAAATTCGGACACACCGGAAAAAGCGGTATTTCATTTCCCTGGCGGGTTGCAGGACTATCTGGCCGAGGAACTGGCCGGCGAAACACTGGTAGGCAGCGACGGCTTTTCCGGCACATCGTTTCCCAAAGGCGGGCGTCAGGGTGGCAACGGTTCGGTGGAATGGGCCATGTCCTGGTTTGCCGGCGACGGCTTTGTCCGATCCTATTGCAACACCGTGCCAACTCCCGATGGCGGCAGCCACGAGGCGGGCCTGCGCAGCGCCCTATTGCGCGGGCTGAAGGCCCATGGAGAGCTCATCGGCAACAAGCGCGCGTCGATCATCAACTCTGACGATATCCTGACGTCCTGTGGAGCAATGTTGTCCGTGTTCGTTCGCGAGCCGGAGTTTGTCGGCCAGACTAAGGATCGGCTGGCCACCGCCGGGGCGGCAAGGATTGTCGAAAACGCCGTGCGCGACGCCTTCGACCATTGGCTTGCCGCATCACCGGCTCAAGCCTCCATCCTCCTCGACTGGGTCCTGGAACGCGCCGATGAGCGGTTGCGTCGGCGCCGCGAAAAGGATGTGGCCCGCAAAAGCGCAACCCGCAAACTGCGCTTGCCCGGCAAACTGGCCGATTGCTCATCCGCCGTGCGTGATGAGACTGAACTGTTCATCGTGGAAGGTGATTCTGCTGGCGGCTCGGCCAAACAGGCCCGCAACCGCAAGACACAAGCCATCCTTCCCCTGCGCGGCAAAATACTCAATGTCGCCAACGCCGGCCGCGACAAGGTCAACGCCAACCAGCAACTGGCCGATCTTGCCCAGGCCCTCGGCTGCGGCACTGGCAGCCGCTATCGTGGCGACGATTTGCGTTATGGCAAAGTCATCATCATGACCGACGCCGATGTCGACGGTGCCCATATTGCATCGTTGCTGATTACCTATTTTTACCGTGAAATGCCGGCGCTCATAGATACCGGCCATCTGTATCTCGCCGTCCCGCCGCTCTTTCGCCTCGCACAGGGTGCCCATGTCGTCTATGCCCGCGATGATGCCGACAGAGCGCGGATCGAGCGCGATGTGCTGACGGGACGCGGCAAGATCGAGGTCAGTCGCTTCAAGGGGCTTGGCGAAATGCCGATGAAACAGCTGAAAGAGACCACGATGGACCCGGACAAGCGGGCACTGTTGCGCGTGGAATGCCGCCCCGAAGACAGCGCCGGGACAAAAGATTGTGTGGCCCGCCTCATGGGCAACAAGCCGGAAGCCCGGTTTGCGTTCATTCAGGAACGTGCCGCTTTTGCGCCGGAAATCGACGTTTAACGGCAGGCAGCCACACCGGTCACCGCGTCCACTCAGGTTCTTGACCCGCTCCATCGGATCATTGGATATGCCTGTGATAGTTCAGGCGTTAATACGGCACCAGACTCATTGTATGGTTTTGCAATGCGCAGCACAGGTATGGGCCAGTTATGAGCGAGCACGAAGATCCACTGGTTTTGTTCATGCCGTCGGGCCGGCGGGGCCGGTTTGCGCGCGGTACGTCGTTGCTCGATGCGGCCCGCTCCCTCGGCGTCTACATTGAATCAGTATGCGGTGGGCGCGGCATGTGCGGCCGCTGCCAGATTCAGGTCGTCGAAGGCCAATTCGCCAAACACGCGATCACATCGACAGCCGGTCACGTCACTCCATTTACAGATACAGAGCAGCGGTACGCAGACAAACAGCCCCTACCGACTGACCGCCGCTTGTCCTGCTCGGCGCTGATCGAGGGCGATCTGGTTATCGATGTTCCCCAGGATGTCCAGATCAATCGCCAGGTTGTACGCAAACGGGCCGAGATCCGGCGCATCGAACGCGATCCCGCGACAACGCTTTGTTATGTCGAAATCGGACCGCCGGATATCGAAAACCGCTCGGCGATGCGGATCGATTGCTGGCTGCACTGTCCGATGAATGGGAACTCGAAAATCCCCAAATTGCGTTTCATCTCCTGCCGCAGGTGCAGGCCATTTTGCGCGCCGGCGATTTTACCGTGACGGCCGCCATCCATGACGATAACCAGGGAGGGAGTAAGGGACCGGAGGTGATCGCCCTTTGGCCAGGCTTTCACAATTCTGCCTGCGGTGTGGCTGTCGATATCGGTTCCACCACCATTGCGGCCCACCTGTCTTCGCTTCTGTCTGGCCGAACCCTTGCCTCGACAGGTGCGCCCAACCCACAGATCCGCTTCGGCGAAGACCTGATGAGCCGGGTGTCCTACGTGATGATGAATCCCGATGGCCAGCAGGCCATGACGACTGCGGTCCGCGATGCTATCGGCACCCTGATTGCCAAGGCCGCGGCAGAGGCCGGCATCAAGAACTCCGATATCGTTGAGGCGGTGTTCGTCGGAAATCCGGTAATGCATCACCTGTTTCTCGGCATTGATCCGGTTGAACTGGGTGGCGCGCCCTTTGCGCTTGCAGTTTCCGGGGCATTGTCATTCCCGGCCCGCGAGATCGGATTGCCCATCAATCCGGGCGCACAGATTTATATGCTGCCCTGCATTGCCGGCCATGTCGGCGCCGACGCCGCAGGCGCGACCCTTGCCGAAGGTCCGCACCGTGCCGACGCCATGACATTGCTAGTCGATGTTGGCACCAATGCGGAAATTATCCTGGGCAGCAAGGAGCGTGTCGTTGCCGCGTCGTCACCGACCGGACCGGCATTTGAAGGCGCTGAAATATCCGGCGGCCAGCGTGCCGCTCCCGGCGCCATCGAACGCGTGCGAATTGACCCGATGACCCTTGAGCCGCGCTTCAAAATCATCGGCGTCGACGAATGGTCCGATCAGCCTGAATTTGCCGGGCACGCCGAAACGCTCGGGGTCACCGGCATATGCGGGTCGGGGATCATCGAAGTGATCGGCGAGATGTTTCTGGCCGGTATCATCGATGAAGACGGCGTAATCGACGGGACACGGGCTGTGCAGAGCGACCGCATCGTCCAGCACGGGCGCACATGGTCGTACATCCTGCAGCGCAAAAACGGTGGCGGAAATCCTGAAATCCGCATCCTCCAGACCGATGTCCGCGCCATTCAATTGGCCAAGGCTGCGCTATATGCCGGTGTAAAACTGCTGATGGACAAGCTCGGCATTGAACAGATCGAACGCATCCGCCTTGCCGGCGCGTTCGGCTCCTATATTGATCCCAAATACGCCATGGTCATCGGGCTGGTGCCGGATTGTGACCTGAAGCAGATTGCCGGCATTGGCAATGCCGCCGGCACCGGGGCGCGCATGGCCTTGCTTAACCGTGGCCACCGCCGCGAGATCGAAAAAACTGTCACATTCATTGAGAAAATTGAAACAGCAATCGAGCCCCGATTCCAGGAACATTTTGTCAATGCCATGGCCTTCCCGAACAAAGTAGACCTGTTTCCCAATTTGGCCGACACTGTAAAACTGCCCGAGCGAACCGGCAAAAGTGCCGGCGGCGAACGGCGGCGACGTGGCGGCCGCCGCCGGGGTGTATCGGATGAGAAAGCCTGACGGGGCACTCGGAAAATATCTGTCAGGGCATCTCGGCCAACAGCCATCGTTGAAATGGTGAGTGCGCCGGTTCCGTGGCGCAGGACGCAATATCCATGACCAAATCAATACTCATCCTTTATGCGCACCCCCAACATGACATGTCCGTTGCCAACCGCGCGATGCGCCAGGCCGCCGCCGAAGTCGGAGCGACGACTTTTGTCGATCTATATGCCGACTATCCGACGTTTCATATCGACGTGGCGCGCGAACAGGGGCGGCTCAACGAACACGACATCATTATATTCCAGCACCCGATCTTCTGGTATTCCGCACCGGCAATCGTCAAGGAATGGCAGGATCTTGTACTTGAATATGGCTATGCCTACGGCAAGGACGGCGAGGCGCTGAAAGGCAAGGTGTTCCTGAACGTCGTGACATCTGGGGCCCCGGATGCGGCGTACACAAGCCGGGGCATGAACAGTTATTCCATTCGCGAACTGTTCCGACCCTTCGAACAGACGGCCAAACTGTGCGGGATGACTTATCTGCCGCCCTTTATCCTCTATCAGGCCCGCTTTGCCGCCCGCAGCGACGGACTGGCGGCCCATATCGATGCCTACAAGGCATTGCTTGGCGCACTGGAACAGGACGATTTTGACATTAAAGCGGCCGAACGGGCGCAACACCTCAACGACTATTTTGCCGATATGCCGGAACGGATGAAGGACGCGTAATGGAATTTCTGACTCAGGCATTTGTCTATCTTGTCGCCGCCGTCGTCTCGGTCCCCATCGCCAATCGCCTCGGTTTGGGATCGGTTCTGGGCTACCTGATCGCCGGCATCATAATCGGACCGGTCCTCGGCCTGATCGGTGGCGCGCAAAGCGAAGACGTCAAACACTTTGCTGAATTTGGCGTGGTGATGATGTTGTTTCTGGTCGGCCTGGAGCTGCGTCCGACAGCCTTGTGGGCCATGCGGCACAAATTAATCGGTCTGGGCGGACTTCAGGTAACCGGCACGACTGCGATGATCGCCCTGGCTGCGATGGTACTCGGACTGGAATGGCGTGCCGCACTCAGCGTCGGCATGATCCTGTCGCTGTCTTCTACCGCAATTGTCCTGCAATCCCTGAACGAAAAGGGTCTTGCCGGCACACCGGCGGGGCAGTCATCGTTTTCCGTGCTGCTGTTCCAGGACATCGCGGTGATCCCGATGCTGGCGCTGATGCCGCTGCTGATCGACCCTTCTCTGGTCGACATGGTCTTGGGCGAAGGTGCCCTTGTCGAAGGAGCGACAATTGAATCGGCAGACAATGGCGCCGGACATGGCGAAGAGCCCGGACACGGGCCGGAGGGGGCAAGCATATTGTCCGGCCTTCCCGGCTGGGCCCAGGCAATTGCCGTTCTGGTTGCCTGCGGCGGCATTGTCGTTGGCGGGCGTTATCTGGTCCGGCCAATTTTCCGGTTCATCGCACAGGCCCGTCTGCGGGAAATCTTCACTGCCGCGGCGCTGCTTCTGGTCATCGGCATTGCCCTTTTGATGGACAGCGTCGGTCTGTCGCCGGCGCTCGGAACGTTCCTTGCCGGCGTCGTCTTGTCGGATAGCGAATATCGCCACGAAATTGAAAGCGATATCGAACCGTTCAAGGGCCTGCTGCTCGGGCTGTTTTTCATATCCGTGGGATCAAGCATCGACTTCAAACTGCTGTTTGGCGATCCATTCGGGATAGTCGGCATAGCGGTCGGTATCATCGCCTTGAAATTTGCCATCTTGCTGGCGCTGGCCCATTTGTTCCGCCTGTCTGGCGGTGACAAATGGCTGTTTTCGCTAGGTTTGGCTCAGGCCGGCGAATTCGGGTTCATTCTGGTGGCCTTTGCCGCCGGCGCATCGGTATTGCCGAACAGCATTGTTGGCCCGCTGACGCTTGCCATCGCCCTGTCCATGCTCTTGACCCCTGCCCTGTTTATCCTGTTCGAAAAGGTCATTGCGCCAAGAATGGCGACCGACACCGACCGTGATGCCGATACAATCGATGCCCCGGCGACAACAATACTGGCCGGCGTCGGCCGTTTTGGGCAGGCGGTATACAGGATCTTGCGCGCAAGTGGCCACGAGGTGGTTGTGCTCGACC
>CAXMRP010000069.1:0-80721 GCA_964196155.1 uncultured Polyangiaceae bacterium | reverse complement strand
CAGCCTTGTGCGTCGATAACCCGCCATCTATCGCGTCCAGAACGCGCCCTCGGAGGTCAGAACTGTAAGCTCGCGTCATCAGAAGATCCCCTGCAAATCAATGCAAAAAGGGAATCACAAACGCGCACCGCATGGAATCCTCAAAATGAATCGGAGACACTCAAACCTGCTCTAGATAAAATTTGATGGGTACGCATAATTTACTTCCTTGAACTGAGGATCTTCATACTCAAAAATACATTAGCCGGATTTGCCAAAGCTGATGAATGGGTTCCAGCGGACAGGGTCACATTTTAACTTATGGTTGCAGATAGGCAACAAATTCACACGGCCAGGGCGCCGTCAAAAGGCCGGCAAGAGCACTCGCACCGCGAACCGGCGGCAACCCTATCCGTCGATCGCCTTGCCGATGATGGCGATGGCTTTTTGATAGACGCCCGCTGAATTCCACGCTTTCAGGGCGCGAAAATTTCGTTGCCCGGGTTGATAGCCCCGCCCGCGTTTCCAGCCATGGCCACTGAGGAAATTGGCGGTGGAAGCCAGCGCGTCCGCCTTGGAGCGCAGATCGAGCTTGCCATTGCCGTCGCCATCGCGGCCGAACTTTATGACATTGCCCGGCAAGAACTGCGTCTGCCCGACCTCGCCATGCTTGGCGCCAACGGTTTTTGCCGAAAGGATGCCGCTGTCGATGAGTTGCAGCGCCGCATAAAGGTGACCGGTGAAAAACGCCGACCGGCGACAGTCATAGGCAAGGGTCGAGGTGGCCGAGATCAGGTTGGACCCGCCCATGTAGCGGCCGAACGCGGTCTCCATTCCCCAGATCGCGATCAGCGGCCCCGGCGGCACACCGTAGGTTCTTTCCAGACTGGCGAACAGGCTGGCATTGGCGCGCTTGAGTTTCTTGCCCCGCGCGATGATGGTGTTCGCGCCGCGCACTTTCATGAATTTTTCAAGCGTATATTTGAAGCTTTTCTGGCCCCGGTCGGCACGGATCGTAGCGGTGGCATAGCGCGTGCTCGCCAGCGCCTTCAGCCCCCGGCCCCTGATCCCGTGCGATTTCGCCTCGGCGGCAAACTGCTTTTTCCAGGCGTTGAATCCGCCCGCCTTGTTGCCGCACGTGGCGGCAGCGGCAGGCCCAACCGCCAGACTCCCAACCGCCAGTACGGAGATGGTGACAAGCGCGATGGAAAAACAGGTCGGAAACGTCAAGGTCATTCAAAGTTCTCCGCGGCGAAGTGTCGAATCAAGGTTCGGCTGTATTGCTTGAGTACTAGAGCGCATTCCGAAAAGTGGGAACCGGTTTTCGGAACTAAATGCGCGCAAGAATAACTAGAACGCATTGCGAAAAGCGGGAACCGGTTTTCGGAATGAATGCGCGATTGCAGAAAAACAGGACGCCCCGATCAGGGCGCCCTTTTCGGCATGGCCAGCAGCGCTATTCGGCTGCAACTGCCGGCAGTTCAGCGAGCGCCGCCTCAAGCGCCGCCGGGTCATAATCCTTGTCCTCCAGATTGCCGGATAAAAACGCCTCATAGGCCGCCATATCGAAGTGGCCATGGCCCGACAGGTTGAACAGGATCGTCTTCGCGGTGCCGTCGCGCTTGCACTTCAGCGCCTCGTCAAAGGCGACGCGCACCGCGTGGGTTGCTTCCGGTGCCGGGACAATTCCCTCGGCCCGGGCGAACGCGATACCGGCCTCAAAGCACGGATTTTGATGCACCGCGCGGGCCTCGATCTCGCCAAGGTCGAGCAGATGGCTGACCAGCGGCGCCATGCCGTGATAGCGCAAGCCCCCGGCATGGAAGCCCGGCGGCACGAATTTCGAACCCAGCGTGTGCATCTTGACCAGCGGCGTCAGATGTCCCGTGTCGCCAAAATCATAGGCGAACTGGCCCCGTGTCATGGTCGGGCAGGCGGCCGGCTCCGCCGCAATCATCTGTGGCGCCGGTCCGCCGCGGAATTTTGCGCCGATGAACGGGAAGGCAAGACCGGCAAAATTGCTGCCGCCGCCGGCACAGCCGATGACGATGTCGGGATAATCGTCGGCCATCTCCATCTGCGCCATCGCCTCCTGACCAATGACGGTCTGATGCAAAAGCACATGGTTCAAAACGCTGCCCAGCGCATATTTGGTGTCGTCATTAGTGGCGGCCACCTCGACCGCCTCCGAAATCGCGATGCCAAGGCTTCCCGCCGTATCCGGATCCTGCTCCAGAATGGCCCGGCCGGCGGCGGTATCCGTGCTCGGCGAGGCGACGCAGCGGGCACCATAGGTTTCCATCATCGCCCGGCGATAGGGTTTTTGCTGGTAGCTGACCTTGACCATGTAGACCAGCACTTCCAGCCCGAACAGGCCGCCGGCGAAGGCCAGCGAGGAGCCCCACTGGCCAGCTCCAGTCTCGGTCGACAGCTTGGTGATGCCTTCTTCGCGGTTGTAAAAGGCCTGGGCAACGGCGGTGTTCGGCTTGTGGCTGCCGGCCGGGCTGACCCCTTCATATTTGTAATAGATCCGCGCCGGGGTATCGAGCGCCCGCTCCAGCCGCCGCGCCCGGTAAAGTGGCGCGGGCCGCCACAGGCGATAGACATCGCGCACCGGTTCGGGGATTTCGATGTCGCGGTCGGTGCTGACTTCCTGGCCGATCAGCGCCATCGGAAACAGCGGTGCCAGATCGTCAGGCCCGATCGGCTGCCCGGTACCCGGATGCAAGACCGGCGCTGGCGGTTCCGGCAAATCGGCCGCGATATTGTACCAGTTTGTCGGAATTTGGCTCTCCGGCAGGAGATATTTTGTCTCTTCGCTCACGTTACGCCCCCGTCATTGCGCCGGTGTGTTCCCGGCGCTGGTTTGTTGAGTGGTCAGCTTGCCGGCAATTCTACCCCACGGCAAATTGTCGGCAAATTCAGGTGTCTTTTGCGGGCGCTAGTACCCGACCGCTGAACCATCCGCTATCGCGCCGGAACAAATCAAGAGGTGAAGTTGTCGCTGCCAACGTAACCCGCCCATCGGCGAAAGTTGGCAAGAGATGGCGGAAACAGCGTATTGTGTTCGTGATCAGGTTTGAATTGCAGCGGGTGCGCGTCATGACGACGTATCGGTCAGCGCGAATTCAACCCGTGGGCCGAAACCAAGGTGAACCATGCTGGACAAGGCAGATAAACAGCCGATTTCGGATCTGACCCCGAATTTGACCCCGCATCCGCAGCAAACGGTCGCGGTGCTGGAGCATCTGTCGGGGCCGGCCATCGGCACCGAAACGCTGCTCTACAGCGCCGATATTGGCCTGGCGCTTGACGCGGAACGATGCCTGACAGCCTTCGACCCGAACGGCCCAAACAGTGAGGCGGGAGCGGGCGCCGGCAATCTCATTGTCCGCCTGCAACGGACCGACGGCACCTATCATCTGGACGCTGCCGATGGCCCGGTCTGGATCAATGGCCGGCAGGTCAAGGCCACCGAACTGGTACACAACGACATCATCGAGTTTGGCGAAAAAGGCCCGTTGTCGCGATTCCAGCTGATCGACAGGGACGCCCATTCCAGGCGGTATTTTTCCGACATTTGTGCCGATTGCTGGGATTATCTGCAAACCAGCCGCAAGCCGATCATCACCCGCGCAACCCTGGCATTGGGCGGTGGCGCCCGCCGGCTGTTCGGCGAGACGACAATCCTGTTCCGCGCCGGGGTCATTGCAACCCTTGTGCTCCTGGCGCTGGTGACACTGCAACAGAACAAACTCAACTCCCTCCAGCAGCAGCAACTGGCTGCCAGCGAGGAGCAGCTGGACCGGTTTGCCCAAAACCTCGCCCGAGCCCAAAAGGACGCGATAACATCAGACCAGCTGGCCGAAATTCGTGAGGGTCTTTCACGCGATGTCTCCACCAGTCTCGACAGGCTGAGCGCGATCGAGGAGCGCGCCATGGCAACCGAGACAGCGATCGGAAAATCCGCTGGCTCCGTGGTGTTCCTGCAAGGGGCTTATGGCTTCCGCGACAAGGCGTCCGGCCAGGTGATGCGTTACGTTGTCGGTCCGACGGGCAGCCCGGTTGCCGGTCCGACAGGGGCACCGTTGCTGTCGCTGGAAGGCGAAGGACGGATTGCCGAGCGCCGCTTCACCGGCACCGGTTTTGCCATTGCCGACGGCACCATCCTTGTCACCAACCGGCATGTCGCGGTGCCGTGGGATTCCGATGACAACCCGCTGCTGTCCATCGGTGACAGGCTGGAGCCGTTCATTATCAAGTTTCTGGTCTACTCCCCGGATTGGACCGAGAGCCGCGAGGCCGAACTGGTCATGGCCAGCGATACCGCCGATCTGGCGCTGTTGCGCCTGACATCGGGTGACAATCCGCTGACGCCGCTGACTATTGCGCAAGACCCGATCGTGCGGGGACGCTCCGTCATCGTCATGGGTTACCCGACAGGGCTTCGCTCCATGGTGGCCCGCTCCGGCAAGGCGTTTGTCGAAGAACTTCAGCAGGACGGCCGCGCCGATTTCTGGAATGTCGCCCAGCGCCTCGCCGACAAGGGGTTCATCAGCCCGCTGTCGAGCTACGGTATCGTCGCGCAGGTAACCCCTGATTTTCTGGTTTATGACGCAGCGACAACACAAGGCGGCAGCGGCGGCCCGGTTCTCAATTCAAACGGCGAAGTCATCGCCATCAACGCCGCGATTCTCCCGGGCTATGACGGATCGAATTTCGGCGTTCCGGTTGAAAAGCTGAACCGCTTGATCACTGAGGCCGGAATGACGGTGCCGATTGCTTCCAACTGACCGGCCGCTCGCTCAAGAGCGTTTTTCCTCCACCACGTCCCACACCATCGCCGCGACATCATTGCCGCCAAACCGCGCCACTTCCCGTATACCGGTGGGTGAAGTGACATTGATTTCCGTCAGCCGGTCGCCGATCACGTCGATGCCGACCAGAATGAAACCCCGCCGTTTCAGTTCCGGGGCAAGACGGGCGCATATCTCATGGTCGCTGTCGGTCATCTCGCACGGTTCGGCCCGCCCGCCGGCATGCATGTTGGAGCGCGCATCGCCTGCCGGCGGCACCCGGTTGATCGCCCCGGCCACCTCGCCGTCGACCAGCAGGATGCGCTTGTCGCCCGCCCGCACCGCCGGCAGATAACGCTGCACGATAAACGGCTCGACAAACACCGTCTCGAACAGTTCCAGCAGCGCCGACAGGTTTTCATCGCCATCGCGCAGGCGGAACACCGCGGCCCCGCCATTGCCGTACAGCGGCTTGATGATGATGTCGCCATGGGCCTCGCGAAACTCGCGGATCATCGCCCGGTCGCGGGTAATCACCGTTTCGGGCATCAGGTCGGGATATTCCATCACGAACAGTTTTTCCGGCGCGTTGCGCACATGGGCCGGATCATTGACCACCAGCGTCTCCGGATGGATGCGATCCAGAAGATGGGTGGAGGAAATATACGACATGTCGAAAGGCGGGTCCTGGCGCAGGAACACCGCGTCGCAACCCGACAGGTCCATCCGCCGCGCCGTGGCCAGTTCAAAGTGCCGGCCCACCTGATCGGCAACGGTGACCGGTTCAACGGCGGCCTCGACCTTCTGGCCGGTCAGCGACAATTGCCCCGGCGTATAGTGGAGCAGCGCATGCCCCCGCCGCTGACCTTCCAGCATCAGCGCAAAGGTCGTGTCGCCGGCAATATCCAGCCCGGAAATATGATCCATCTGAAAAGCGGCGGTCAAAACCATGATTGTGTTCCTGTGTTTTGGAGACGTGCCTGTGCCACGGATCACCAACCCTTACTAGAAAAAGCATTCTCGATATGTCGGGGCAAGCGCCAGGGCACAACCAGCATCAGATCGAACCGCAGCACATAATCGTCAACTGTTTTGAGATGACGGCCGGCCCACATGTCCGCCGCCGCCTCGATCCGCCGTTCGCTGCCGGTCGTCAACGCTTCGGCCGCTGCGTCCAGGCTCGCCCGCGCCTTGACCTCGACAAAGGCGATAGTGCCACCGCGCCTGGCGATCAGGTCGATCTCCCCCGCCGGTGTCTTGTAGCGCCGCGCCAGCATCCGGTAGCCCTTGCACTGTAAAACCAGCGCGGCGAGTTGTTCGGCGCGCAAGCCAAGACGGTAGGCCCGCCTGCGCCCGCTCACTCCAGCCATCCGTTCATGGTGCTTTCCGGTCTTTCAGCACCAGCGCCCGCGCATAGACGTCCCGGCGTGGCCGCCCGGTTGCTGCCGTCACCGCATCGGCCGCATCGCGCACACTCATATCGACCAGCGCCCCGGTCAGCTGCCGGTCGATTTCATCATCATCGGCAAGATTGGCCTGCGGATCAGGCGGGCCGATGACGATGACGATTTCACCCTTCACGGTGCGCCCGGCATCGGATCTGGCGTGATAATGCGCCGCCAGTTCACCGAGCGTGCTCCGGTTGAATGTCTCATACAGCTTGGTCAGTTCCCGGCACACCGACGCAGGGCGGTCCGCACCCAAAATTGCGCTCAGATCATCCAGCGCGCTGGCAAGCCGCCGCGGCGATTCAAACAGCACCAGCGTCGCGGCAACCGATGCCAGTTCACCAATCGCCTTTTTCCGCGCGACTGATTTCGGCGGTAAAAACCCGGCAAAGAAAAACCGGCTGGTCGGCAATCCGGCACCGCCGAGCGCCGCAAGCACCGAGGATGCGCCCGGAACCGGGATCACCGCGATACCGGCCTCAACGGCATCGCCGACCAGCCGGTAGCCCGGATCCGACACAAGCGGCGTGCCGGCATCGGACACCAGCGCCGCCGAACCGCCATCGCGCAGCGGTGCCAGAACCCGCTCCCGGTCCGCGTCGGTGCTGTGGTCATTATAGGTGACCAGCGGCCGCTTGATCCCGTAGTGCCGCATCAGCTTCTGCGTGACCCGCCGATCTTCGCACAAGATCACGTCCGCGCCCGCCAGCGTCTCCATGGCCCGCACGGTGAAATCGCCAAGGTGGCCGATCGGCGTGGCCACCAGATAAAGCCCGGCGGCCAGCGGCTCGGCGCTTAGCACAGAGCCCCTGATTTGAAAGGAACGGAGATCATCGCTCATGCGGTTTCGCCATTCCCCTGCCATTTTTCTTGGCAATTGCGTTATAGAACGAGCGATTGCTTGCCGCCCGGATCGTTTGTCCGTAGTTTCCTACTGGTCGGGGCAGAAAATGAAAAGGAGAGGTGCGTGTTTCGCCGTAACCTCATCGTCTCGCGTCGCAATCTGTCTGGCGCATTTATCGTCACGCTGGCCAGCGTGTTGGTCGCCTCCTGTGTTCAGATTCCGCTGGGTAACCGCGGCGGTCCGGCGTTATCGGCCACGCCGGGTCAGGCAACCGGCGAGGTTCTGGGCACCGGTACCGTCCGCGTTGCCATGCTTTTGCCGAGTAGCGCGACCGGCAATGCCGGCACCACCGGGCTGGCTTTCCGCAACGCCACCGAACTGGCAATCCGCGATTTTCCCAATGCCGGCATCCAGGTGGTGATCTATGACACCGGCGGCACCGCCGAAGGCGCCCGCCAGGCTGCCGGAACGGCGCTGCGCGAGGGCGCGGAAATTTTTCTCGGGCCGATTTTCTCCTCTTCCGTCAAGGCAATCACCCCCCAAGCGCGCCGCGCCGGGGTACCGGTGGTGGCCTTTTCGTCTGATCCGTCCGCCGCCTCGCCCGGCGTTTATCTCCTGTCCTTTACGCCGGGCAACGATATCCGCCGGATCATCGCCTATTCCGCCTCCAAGGGCCGCAAATCCTTCGCCGGCCTGTTGCCGAATATCGCGCAAGGCGCCATCGCCGAGGCAGCGTTCCGCGAAACCAGCGCCCGGGTTGGTGGCCGCATTGTCGCCATCGAGCACTACGAGCTGGACCAGCAGGACATCCGCACCAAGGCGACGACGATGGCTGAACTCGCCGGCCAGATCGATGCCCTGCTGATTGCCGACGCCGGCGACGCGGTGCCGCTGATCGCCGATATCGTCACCAACGCCTCGGCCAATGTCGCCCAGCAAAAGGTCAAGCTGCTCGGCAATGGCCAGTGGGACGATCCGCGCGTTCTCAACGATCCGGACCTGCGCGGCGGCTGGTTTGCCGGTCCTGACAATTCCGGATTTTCCGCCTTCGCCCGCCGTTACGCTTCTGCCTTTGGCGGCCAGCCACCACGCCAGGCCTCGCTCGCCTATGACGCCACGGTGTTGGCCGCCGGCCTCGTCCGCCAGTTCGGCGCCAAGCGGTTTTCGCGCTCGGTGTTGACCAATCCCAACGGCTTTTCCGGTATCGACGGCGTCTTCCGCTTCCGCAACGACGGCGTCACCGAGCGCCAGTTGGCGGTCTATGAGGTCACCGGCTCCGGCCTGCGGGTCATCGATCCGGCACCCAAGAGCTTCACCGGCGGCGGGTTCTAGGGCGAGGACCGAAAAGTGGCCACCGGTTTTCGGATCGGCTCCGAGCGCAACAAAAAATGCGAGGACCGAAAAGTGGCCACCGGTTTTCGGAGAAGGCGAAGCGTCGCATATTTTCCTGAAAATTTTCCTGAAAACTTGAGCGCCTTCGAAAAAGTGGCCACCGGTTTTTCGAGTAAAATGCGCTCTAAGTGAAACTACTCGGCGGCCTGCTGTTGTCCACGGCCGGTGTCCGCCTGTTGGCCAAGTATCCAGTCGGCGGCGATCATGCCGGCCACCATCGTGGCGACAAACAGCACCGTTTCCCAGCGGCCCCACACAAGGCCAGCGATTGCCGGGCCGGGGCAGAAGCCCGACAGGCCCCAGCCGACACCGAACAGCACCGAACCGCCGATCAGCCGCCCGTCAATCCGGGTCGCGTCGGGCAGCACAAACCGCTCGCCGAACAGCGGCTGCTGCCGGGTCTGCACGATCCGGAAGCCGAAAAATGCCACAACCGACGCGCCGCCCATGACAAATATCAGGCTCGGATCCCACGACCCGGCAATATCGAGGAAATTGGCGATTTTTGCCGGGTTGGTCATGTCGGCAATCACCAGCCCGATGCTGAAGATCAGCCCGGCGAGAAAAGAGAAAAGCGTGCGCATGTCAGACCCCCCCGACCAGATGCCGGGTCACCAAAACGGTGAGCCCCGCCACACCGACAAAGACCAGCGTGGCGATCAGCGAGCGCGGCGACAGCCGGGCAATGCCGCACACGCCGTGGCCGCTGGTGCAGCCCGAACCGGTGACCGTCCCCACCCCGACCAGCACCCCGGCAAGGGCCAGCGTCACCGGGCCTGCAATCAGTACCTGTTCGGGAAGGCCGACGGTGGCGGCAATTGCCAGCGGCCCGGCGACCAGCCCGGCCAAAAACGCCCCGCGTTCGCCGCGTGGGCTCCGGGATTGCAGACTTATCAGTGATTTCAATATGGTGCTGATCCCGGCAAGCCGGCCATTGGCCAGCAACAGCAGCACGGCGGCAAGACCAATGATCAGACCCCCGGCAAGGGCGCTCAGCGGCGTAAATTCTGTTTCAAGCATGTCAGATCGAAGCTCCCATCCGGCCCTGTAGGTCGATCCCATGTTATTTTGCCATAGAGTGCATTCGAAAAAGTGGGAACCGGTTTTTCGAAATAAATGCGCGTAATAATAATCAATTAGAGCGTATTGAGTGAATCAGAATTCACGAAATACGCTCTAAGCGGCCAGATCCGCAACCACCGAATCCAGCACCGCAAAACCTGCCGGTGTCGCCCGCAGCCGGCCATCGTCGGCCATGACCACCATGCCGTGTTCGACCAGCGCCGCCACCCGCGCCGGGTCGATCGTCCGGCCCGACAGCGCCTCATAACGCGCCAGCGAGATGCCCTCGGCAAGGCGCATCCCCGTCAACAGATACTCATCGCCGCATTCTTCCAGACTGAGCGCAGTATCGGTGGCCCAGCCGGCGCCCCGGTCTTCGACCCGCGCCAGCCAGTCCTCCGGCGAGGCCTCGCATGATGTCGCAACTTTCGTTTCACCTTCGCTGAACCGCCCATGCGCGCCCGGCCCGACCCCGATATAATCTTGATAGCGCCAGTAGGTGATGTTGTGTCGGCTCTCTTCGCCCGGGCGGGCATAGTTGGAAATCTCGTAGCGCCGCAGGCCATGGCCCTCGCAAATCTCAAGGGTTCGCGCATCGAAATCGGCCAGCCGGTCCGGCTCTGGTACGATCAGTTTTCCGGCCCGGTGCAGCGCGAAATAGGGCGTGCCCGGCTCGATTGTCAGCTGGTATAGCGACAAATGACTGCCGGCAAATTCCAGCGCGCTGTTTAGCTCAGTCTCCCAGGCCGCAAGGTTCTGGTCCGGCCGGGCATAGATCAGATCATAGGAAAACCGGTCGAAGAGGTTTGCCGCCAGCGCCACCGCCGCCCGCGCGGTCGCCACATCATGCAACCGGCCCAGCACTTTCAGATCGGCATCGTTGAGCGCCTGCACGCCGATCGATACCCGGTTGACCCCGGCGGCGCGATAGCCGGCAAAACGGCCGGCTTCGACACTGGAAGGATTGGCTTCCAGCGTGATTTCCACGGTGTCGGCAACGCTCCAGTATTGCGAAACCGCCTCAAGGATCGCGCCGACTGTTTCCGGCTCCATCAGCGACGGCGTGCCGCCGCCGAAAAAGATGCTGGTGACAGTCCGCCCGGATGTGCGCGCTGCCGAGGCGGCCAGTTCGCGGTCAAACGCTGCCACATAGCGGTTCTGGTCGATCGCCTGGTGGCGGACATGGGAATTGAAATCACAATAGGGGCATTTGGCGGCGCAGAACGGCCAGTGCACATAGATGCCGAATGCGGTCTCTGATTCCGGTGGCAAAGAATCGCCGCGCCCGTCCGCCAGCACCACGCCGCGCTGATCAACCATCACTGGTCAGGCACTTTTGGGCAAAGCGCGCAAAGGCCCGTGCCCGGTGCGACAGGCCCGCCTCGCCGGCACGCGCCCAGCCATGCTTGTCGGCCGCTTCCATCTCGCCAAAGGTCTGGGTCTTTCCCTCGGGCAGAAACATCGGATCATAGCCAAAGCCCTTGTCGCCGCGCGGCGGCCAGACCAGCGTTCCCTTGATCCGCCCCTCGAACAGTTCCGGCTCGCCGCCCGGAAACACCAGCGCCAGTACGCAGACAAACGCCGCGCCCCGATCCGGCGCCGTGTTCGCACCGGCGGCCTGAAGTTTCTCCTCGACATTGCGCATGGCGCGGGTGAAATCACCATCCGGCCCGGCCCAGCGCGCCGAGTGAATGCCCGGCTCGCCACCCAACGCTGCCACCGCCAACCCGGAATCGTCCGACAGTGCCGCGTGGCCGGTGGCATTTACCGCCGCTTCCGCCTTGAGGATGGCATTGTCGGCAAAGCTCGCGCGGGTCTCGTCCGGCTCCGGCAGGTCAAGATCGGCAGCGGAGACGATTTTGATATCGAACGGCGCAACAAGCGCGCGGATTTCGCGGATTTTGCCGGCATTGTGGCTGGCAAAAACCAGCGGGCCGCCATCCAGCCGGGCGCTGAGATGCGTTTGTGATCCCCCGCTCATGACCGCTCTACGCGACGGCCATTTTCTGTAATTCGACCAGCCGCCCGATGCCGGTCTCGGCAAGCGCGAGAAGATTGAGGAATTCATCGCGCCTGAACGGTACGCCTTCCGCAGTGCCCTGAATTTCGACAATGCCGCTGGTCCCGGTCATGACGAAATTGGCGTCGGTCTGCGCCTCCGAATCCTCGGCATAATCAAGGTCCATCACCGCCGCGCCATTGTAGATGCCGCACGAGATGGCGGCCACGTGATCGCTCAACACGCCCTCGCCGATCATGCTGCGCGCTTTCATCCATTCCAGCGCATCGTGCAACGCCACCCAGGCGCCGGTGATCGCCGCCGTGCGGGTGCCGCCATCGGCCTGGATCACATCGCAATCCACCGCGATCTGCCGTTCGCCGAGCGCCTTCATGTCAACGACGGCGCGCAGCGAGCGCCCGATCAACCGCTGGATTTCCAGTGTCCGGCCGCCTTGCTTGCCAGACGCCGCTTCGCGCCGCATCCGCTCGCCGGTCGCCCGCGGCAACATGCCATATTCGGCCGTCACCCAGCCCTTGCCGCCGCCGCGCAGCCAGCCCGGCACCTTGTCGACGACGCTGGCCGTGCACAACACATGGGTATCGCCGAACCTGACCAGGCACGAGCCCTCGGCATGTTTGGATACGCCGCGCTCCAGCGTTACGGCGCGCATTTCATCGGCATCTCGGTTTGAAGGTCGCATGATCGCTTGGGTGTCCTATGATCTAGTGCCCCTGTTCCACTGTCCGAAAGTGCGGGGTCGGATTGGCAGAGGGCTTATCGGTCCCGTCCGCCGCCGTAAAGCCACATCTTGCCCCACATCTTGCGTTTGCCGCCCCGCCGGCCAATATGAAGACCAGTGATCGCCAATGGAGTGATCGCCAATGGTTGGAGAAGAAAGGTTGCACGCTCTGGATCAAAACAGCCTTGCCGCACTGGACGGCCGGTCCCGGGAGATATTCCGCCGGATCGTCGACACCTATCTGGAAACCGGCACCCCGGTCGGCTCGCGCAATGTCAGTCGTATCCTGTCGGCGGCCCTGTCGCCGGCCTCGGTTCGCAATGTCATGGCCGATCTGGAAGAACTGGGACTGATCTATGCGCCCCACACCAGCGCCGGGCGGATGCCGACCGAGCTGGGCCTGCGGTTTTTTATCGATTCCTTGATGGAAGTCAGCGATCTCAACACCGAAATGCGTAACGTTATCGATGCGGAAGTGCGCGCCGCCGGTGATAATTCCATCGATGATTTTCTCACCGACGCCAGCCAGATGCTGTCCGGCCTGTCCCATGGCGCCGGCGTTGTGCTGGCCTCCAGCCAGGACATGCGGCTGAAACATATCGAGTTTGTCCGCATTGAAGCGCAAAAGGCGCTGGTGGTGCTGGTCGATGAATCCGGCCATGTCGAAAACCGCATCATCGATGTGCAGAAAGGCCTGCCGACGGCAGCGCTGATCGAGGCATCCAATTACCTCAACGCCCATTTGCGCGGCCGCACCCTGATCGAGGCCCGCACTGAGCTGGAATTGCGATCCACGCAGCAGCGCAACGAACTGGATGCCCTGTCAAACCGGCTGGTCGAGGAAGGCATTGCCGTGTGGTCCGGGGTCAGCGATGGCGCATCGACGCTGATCGTGCGCGGCCGCTCCAATTTGCTCGATGATTTCACCGCAGCGCAGGATCTGGAACGCATCCGGCTGCTGTTTGATGATCTGGAAGCCAAGAAGGATATCATCCAGCTTCTCGGCCTGACCGAAGGCGGCGAGGGCGTGCGCATTTTCATCGGTTCGGAAAACAAGCTGTTTTCGCTCTCCGGCTCATCGCTGGTGGTGGCGCCGTTCCGCGATTCCGTCGATCAGGTCGTCGGCGTGCTCGGCGTCATCGGCCCGACCCGGCTCAACTACGCCAAGGTTGTCCCGGCGGTGAACTACACCGCGCAACTGGTCAGTCAGGTATTTGGGAGATAAAGCGCGCCCCGAAAAGTGTGCAGCGGTTTTCGGATAAGGCGAAGCGGGAGATAAAGCGCGCCCCGAAAAGTGTGCAGCGGTTTTCGGATAAGGCGAAGCGGGAGATAAAGCGCGCCCCGAAAAGTGGGAACCGGTTTTCGGATAAGGCGAAGCGCCGGAAAACAAGCGCGCGCTGGTTAGGGCCGCCCGAGTCGTCGCAGTGTTTCCTGTGCGTCACGCCAGATTTCCCGGGTGATCTCATCCGCCGCCTGCATATTTTGCACCAGACCCACGCCTTGCCCGCACCACAGGGAGCCAGCTTCCACATCGCCTTGATCATCGGGACGTGGCGTATGGGACTGGTACCGAACGACATCATCGCCGTCTGCCGTCGTCCCGATTACATCGCCTTCGCCCGGGCGTTCGCCGGGCGCCTGCCGCCCATCGGCGTGCCAGGTCCTGAACGTGCTGTTTCGGATCGCCCGGTGCGGGGCGTCAGGCCAGTCAATATCAAACAGGACGCTATGTTCCGTGTCATCCTCGCTCGAGTTTAGCAGCAAGGTCCGGTAGGCCTCATGGATTTCAGCTTCCGGGCTCGCCAGATAGCGGGTGCCGACCCATACGCCTGACGCCCCGAGCGCCAGAGCTGCCGCCATGCCGCGCCCGTCTGAAATTCCGCCTGCCGCAATAACCGGAACCGGCGACACGGCGTCGACAACCGCAGGCACAAGCGCCATCGTGGACACGGTGCCAAGCACATGCCCGCCCGCCTCCACGCCCTGGGCTACAATTATGTCCACCCCGCAATCTATGGCACGCCGGGCTTCGTTTGCGCTTGCCACCGTGTGCATGACAATGGCGCCATTGTCGTGGGCGATTTTCGTCAGTTCGGCAGGATTGCCCCAGAACAGGGAGATGATCGTCACACCCTCATCAAGGCAGACCCGCAACAAGTCATGTTGCGGCCAGTTGAGATTGAGATTTACCGCGAATGTGCGGTCGGTCAGGCCGCGAACTTGTGTGATCTTCCTGACGATTGTCGCAAGGTCGTCACCCCAAAGCGGCAAGGTACCAAGGCCGCCGGCGTTGCTTACAGCGGCAGCCAGCGCCGGACCTACCGCACCACTCATGGGTGCCTGCACGATGGGTATGGACACGCCGGAAAGAGAAGTGAAGCGATCTGTCATGGGACCTCCGTCTCATCAACACGCTAGAGGCCAACCGGGGAATTGTCTATTGTGCGGCGGTTTTCGGACAAGGCGAAGCGCCAAGACACAAGCGCGCCCCGAAAAGTGGGAACCGGTTTTCGGACAAGGCGAAGCGCCAAGACATAAGCGCGCTGGTTCAAATGCGTCTCGCGGCTTGATTTTGTCGCCAAAAGTTTCGATATGCCACACAGCAAAAGCCGGGCAATGAAACAGGGCGGGCGAAAATGGCGAGCCAGATGAACGACAATGGAAAAAAGGGTCGCGACGCCGGTGGGCAGGACCGCAGCGATCGCGACAATGATGGCGGCGAACAAGGCGACCGGCCGGTCTGGGCGCGGCCCGATGGCGATATCGATACCGACTTCGACAAATTCGCCGAGCGGGCCGCATCGATGGCTGGCGAGGATTCGCTGAGCGGCGAAGACGAGGATTGGTCGCAAGGTGGCCATGATGACGGCCTGCTGGACGATCCCGAGGCCGACACCGGCGAAGACGAAGACCTGGTGTCAGACGCACCGCGCCGCACCGTTCCCAGCGCCGCCGAGACGGTTGCCCGGCTGGAAGCGGAAAAGGCCGAGATCACCGACCGTTTCGTGCGGACCGTCGCCGACATGGACAATTTGCGCAAGCGCACCGAGCGCGAACTCAAGGATACCCGCAAATACGCGCTGGCCAAGTTTGCCGGCGATCTGCTGTCCGTCGGCGACAATCTTCAGCGCGCCCTGCAGGCCGTCACCGAAGAGGCGCTGGAAAGTGATACCGGTCCGCTGGCCGGCCTTCGCGACGGCGTTGAGATGACCGCCCGCGAACTCGACACGGTGCTGGGCAAGCACGGGGTCATGCGCATTGATCCGGCCGGCGAAAAATTCGACCCGCACAAGCATCAGGCGATGTTCCAGATCGACAATCCCGATCTGCCCAACGGCACGGTGATGGAAGTGGTGCAGGCCGGCTACATGATCGGCGAAAGGGTGCTGCGCGCCGCCATGGTCGGCATCGCCCGTGGTGGGCCGAAGGAGGCGGCGAAGGAAGAAGTGGCCCCGGAAGCAGCGGATGAAACTGCAGAGCCAGCGCAAGAGCAAACGGCCGAAGCAGCCGATGAACCTGCTGCATTGCCTGAGAACGGTGACGAAGCCACAAAGACGGACACTGGCGAGGCCACATAGACGCGGCGCAACCGGCGATTACCCGATAAAAAAAGGCCGGGCAGCATCGCCGCCCGGCCTTGAATTCTTAATCTCAGCGAAACGGCGGCAAAGCGCCGCCCGCTAATTCCCGACTGCCGGGTTCTTCGCCGCCTGGCCAAAGTTCTGGCCGAATATCGCCGCCGCGCCCGCCAGCCCGGATGTGCCGCCAACCACGGTGTTCGGTACCAGCTTGCCGACCAGCGCCACCAGTTCGGGCTTGCGCTCCAGCGACACCAGCAGTTTTTCCAATGCCTGCAACAGCGCCACCCGGTCCTTGCCGAGAACTTCCGCCTGAGCCAATTGGCCGCGCGCCAGTTCTTCCAGATATTGTCGCTCGGCCCGGCCAAGGGCAGCGCGTTCTTCCTCGCGCTGTCTGGCCACCTGCACGGCGATTTGCGCCTGCACCAGTCGCGGCTGTTCGTTGGCCGTGGCGCGCGCCTGTTCGGTCTCGATGCGCTGTTCCTGCGCCTGGGTTTCGCGCTGATAGGCTTTCGCCAACTGGTCAGCCAGCTGCTCGCGCAACCGCTGGATCAACAGTTCCGGCGGCACCGCCGGTTCTCCAAGGCGGATCTCGCGGATATCCACGCCGGCTTTCAAGCCTTCCAGCTTGACCAGCGCCTCGATATTATCCTCCAGCGGGCCGCGATTCTCGATCAGATCGAGCACCCGGGTCGGCCGGCGAATGCGCTCGCCGGGATTGTCGGGGTCCGGCAGCGAAATATCCGAGCCGGCGACATTGCGCACGATCGAGCGGATCGCCGGGGTCAAAATACGGTCTTCGATCTCGGCGAGCCCACCAACCGCGCCAACCACGATCGGCGCGTTTTCCGGGTTGACCTGCACCAGCGCCCGCAGTTCCTGCGGCACATCCCAGCCTTCCACCTTGACGAAGATCGCCTGATCTGCGGCCTCGGGCGGCGTAGCCTGCGGCTCGGTGCGCTCGGTCTGCTTGATATTGCCTTCCTGATCGACGGAAAGGTCAATGATGCGCTTGGTAAAGCCGCCCTTGTATTCCCAGGTCTGCACCCGCGTATCGACCAGCGTAACCTGATAGGCCAGCCGGTTGAGATAATAGGCGCCCGGGAACAGCGGGTCTTTCCAAATGCCGACACAGCCTTGCGGCACCAGCGGCACCGACAGCGCGCCGGCCAGCGCTTCGGCTTCCGCCGCCGTCACTTCCTGCTCCACACATTGCGCCCCCGGCTCGCGCACATTGGATTTTACCACGCCGACATGGCCGGCCGGAATGATCGTCGCCTGGGTCTGCTCCGACACCGTGACCTTGTAGAGATAGCGGTTGATGCGATAGCTTCCCGGCTTCAGCACGGTCTCCTGCGGCCCCCGATAGCCGCCATCGGACAGGAACGATTTCGCGTTCAGCATGCTGGCAATCCGGTCATCGGCAATCGCCGGAGCGATAAACATTCCCGACGGCATCGCCGCGCCATCCAGTGTCGTCATCTGGCCGTAAAAGCCGTCCGGCACCGTGATCACCGGGAATTCTTCAAAGTTGTAGAGAATTCGCACCAGCGGGATTACATGAAAGCCCGGCCCTAGAATCCGCGCCTGCGGTCCTTTTTCGCCATCGAGCGCGATAATCCGCCCCTCCGGCAATTCGTTGAAGGCATAAATGCGTTTCAGATGGCCGACCGAATTGGCATCGACAAACACGAATGACGACGTCGCCAGCGCCAGAACACCCGCCACCATCGCCGCCAGGCCACCCAGCCGCCGGCCGAATTGCCGCACGGCGCTGCCGGATTTTCCCGGCCGTATGACGAAGAAAAGCCCAACAAAAAGAAGTAGAAATCCGACAAGAACGCTGATCATGGCAAGTCTCCCCTAAAACCGCAAATCCGGTCATACGCCCATATTGAGGCGCAACACCGGCAATTGATCCCGCCCTTTATGTAAGGTCTCGATATTGAATTACCGTATCGTCAGCAAACAATGAAAGTTATGGTGAACAATCTTTAAACAGACGTACCGGTCCGATCCCGGCTTACAGGAGATGCACATGACCCCCCACGGCCATTTCCACTGGAACGAATTGATGACCAGCGATGTCGAAGCGGCAAAGACATTTTACGCCGACACCATCGGCTGGACCTTTCAGGGCATGCCGATGGAGCCCGATGGCGGAACCTACTGGCTGGCCATGGATGGCGAAACGCCGATCGCCGGCGTCTTTGACAAATCCACCACGCCCTTTGCGGACACGCCCGAAGCCTGGACGTCCTACCTGTCGGTCGACGATATCGACAAGCGGGCCGAGGCGGCGGTCAGCGCCGGCGCAACCATCCTGCAAGGCCCGTTCGACGTCCCCGGCGTTGGCCGCATCGCGCTGCTGAAGCAACCCGGCGGCGCCATGGTTGGCTGGATGACCCCGGCTGAGCAGGCGGGATAGGAAAAAGGGCGAGTATATTGGCGCCGGCGATCGACGACGATCGGGGCAAAAAACCGATCATCGTCTTCTACAACAAGTTCTTCGGCAATCCGGTCGATATCCCGGCGCTGGATTGCGGCGACACTTGCAAGTTCACCAACGACCGGCGCCAGATCGGCCGGGCGGCGGCGGTAGTCTTTCACATTCCCGACATCGCTGGATTGCGCTGGGGGCGCAGTTCGCACAGATGGCGCAGATGGCGCTGGTTGCGCAAGCGCCCCGGTCAATTGTGGGTCGCCTGGTCGATGGAAAGCGAGGTCAGCTACCCGATGCTCGCCGACCGCGACGCCATGGCGCGCTTTGATCTGACCATGACCTATCACCAGTCAGCCGATATCTGGTGTCCGTATCTGCCGTGGATAACCGAATTCGAACAGGCGCTGGAAACGCCAGTTCAGGAAAAGACCGCCAGTGCTCCGGCGGCCCTGTTTCAGTCGGCCCCCTACGACCGGTCCGGGCGCAATGACTTTGCCGGGGAACTGATGACCCACATGGATATTCATTCCTACGGCAAATTTTTGAACAACCGGCAAATCGACACCGAGGATCGTGGCGGCGAGACCAAGCATCAGGTCATTTCCGCCTACAAGTTCTGCCTCGCCTTTGAAAACTCGATTGCGCCGGATTATGTCACCGAGAAATTTTTCGATCCGCTGCGGGCCGGCACCGTGCCGGTCTATCGCGGCGCGCCGAATATCGATGATTTCGCGCCCGGCGATCATGCCTTTATCGACGCCTCGAAATTCGCCGGCCCGCGCCAACTGGCGGCTTATTTGAGCCAGCTTGACCGGGACGATGCGGCCTATCGAGCCTATTTTCGCTGGCGCGATACCGGCTTTTCCGCCAAATTCAGAAAGCTCCTGTCAAATCACCCGGGCCAGCCCTTTTGCCGTTTGAGCGAAATTGTCTGTGCAGCGCAAGCCGCCCGCTGACCCGTAATCCGGTCCAGCTCGCCTTGTGTGGAGCGTCCCCGTTCTGTCAACGCCGCTTCATCGGCGTGACCGTGCTGAACGCAATTCGCTGCAGGCGGTAACGCAGGCCACGGCAATCATCGGCTATGAATCCTGGACAATCGGCGATATTATCGGATCATGAATGATCGCAAGATGCTCAAGACAGGACTTATCGGCTCGGCAATCATGGCACTGTGCTGCCTAACGCCGATCCTGGTCATCCTGTTCGGCTTTGTCGGCCTGTCCGCCCTGGTCGGATATCTGGATATTGTCCTGCTGCCGGCGCTCGGTCTGTTCGTGCTTTTGACCGTTTACGCACTGTGGCGGCGTCAATCTGTCGGCAAGGCATCGAACGAATAAAAAATACTCGTGAATTCCATTATCCCGGTCGCTGCTCACAATGCCGGAACGCCCGCATTTCGCAATTCGTCATTTTCCGCCTTCAGCCGTTCGATCTCCTCACGCATCGCGCCCAGATGCGGCTCCAGCTCCTCCAGCGTCATGCGTTGGGGAATGTGCTGCGGGCAGTTCCAGTCAAGCGCATCAATGCTGATCACAATGGCCCGCTCCGGCAGCCCCCGATAGGAGGGATCCTGTAGCGACTTGATCAGTTCCGGGTCGTCGGCAGCGTCAATGCTGCGGGCATGGCCCCAGACCTTGAGGCGCCGGCGATTGGGATAATCGACCAGGATCAGCGAAATCCGGTCGTTAGTCGAAATATTACCGGCGCTGATATACTGCCGGTTTCCGCGAAAGTCGGCGTAAGCGATGGTCTTGTCGTCCAGCACCTTCACAAAGCCCTTCGGGCCGCCGCGAAACTGCACATAGGGCCAGCCGCTTTCCGAAATCGTCGCCTGAAAGAACCCGTCCATCTCGCCAATGAATTCCTGTTCAGCCGGACCGATCGCATCGCCGCGCTCAGCCTCCGGTGCCAGAAACTTTCCATAGGAACCAGCCGAGCCGAACTGCTCCTGTATCGCCCGAACTGCGGGGGTAAAACTGATCTGTGCAAAGGCGCGTGCCATGGTTATCTCGCTGGATTTATCGGGACCGGTCAACCCGCCTATGCAGGTGTCCGGTTTCCCAGAATGAATTGGATGACACCGACGGAATCGATGATCAATGAGATCGTGTTCAAGAGCACGAGTGACGCCAGCCAGATGCCAAACCCGTCGCCGATTCCAACATCGCCGATCCGTAAGCCAAGCCAGATTACCAGCGGTATCCACAACACGTGTCCGAGCCCGAGAAGCTTAACGAAGCCAAGCCGTGCATGGATAATGGATTGGGCAACAACACCTGACATCATCGCAACCAGGGTCAATTGCGCTTCCAGAGTCTGGATATAGAAAATCGGCACGATCATGTTGACGACCAACAAAAGCATGATCCAGACAAGCCATGGGGTTGGCATTTTCAAAATCGACTTGATCAGTCCGGTCATGAATTTTCTCCCGGGCGCCGGCACGAAACGCATATCCTGGTAAAACGATACCGGGGCGTTGACGATAATGCGCGTTTTCTTGCTCGCTCGGCGCCCGGATCAAAGGCCGTTACTCGGTATCATCAAACTCTCGATGCCCGTCCGCATCAGCCTTTGATTGCGGCTTCAGCCCCGTGCCTCAAAGACCGTGGATTGCCCGAACATCGGTGATGACATCGGCAAAGGTGCGCTCGGGCACGAATTTCAGATCGTTCCAGCGGGCAACCCCCAGCTCGATGGAAAATTCTTCCAGCTTGTGCGGCGCTTCCGTCTCGACCACCCACAGGAATGTATGCTCAAGGCCGGAGTGATACTGGTCGACGATTTTACTCACGCCATATTTCGACATCAGCGGCGACAGGTCGGCGGTGCTGAGCGCAATAACTTCCCTGGCGGTATCGCGGTTGTTCACCGGGCAATCATGCTTGCTGTGTGCGCCATAAATTCCCCACAAGGTAGCTTCTGCCGAAGCGCTGCCGGCCGCAAACGGCAGTGCCGCGAGCATGGATGCATAAATCAGGTGCTTGATGGTCATTGGATGTCTCCTCGGTGTGCGTTTGTCTGCTCCGTCTGCGTCTTGCAGCCGATGAGGGGAATATTGTCAGTTTCACAAAACATTAGAATAATGATAAAAAGCAATTGACTATTTCAAAAAATGGAATAATAGGGTGGATTAATAGAAGTGGATCGCTTTCGCGCCATTCAGGCCTTTGTAAGCGTTGCGGAATGTGGCGGGTTCGCCGCCGCCGCCCGTGATCTCGGCATGTCGCCGCCGGCGGTCACCCGCGCAGTCGCCATGCTGGAGGACCGGCTGGGAACCCGGTTGTTCGTTCGCACCACCCGCTCTGTTCGCCTGACCGAAAGCGGCACGCGCTTCCTGGCCGACAGCCATCGCATCCTGCACGATCTGGAAGAGGCCGAGGAGGCGGCGGTTGGTTCCCACGCCGCGCCGCGCGGCGCGTTGCACGTCACCGCCCCGGTGCTTTTCGGCCGCATGATCGTAACCCCGATTGTCGGCGATTTTCTCGATCAGTACCCGCTTGTCAGCGCCCGGACATCGTTTCTCGACCGGGTCGTCAACCTGATGGATGAGGGCGTCGACGTTGCCATCCGCATCGGCGAGTTACCGGATTCGTCAATGAGCGCCATCCGCGCCGGCACCGTGCGCCGGGTTATGGTCGCCGCGCCGGATTACCTCAGCGCCAATGGCACGCCCCGGCATCCCGATGACCTGTCCGGCCACCAGTTGATCCAGCCTCTGGCCATGCAGGGGTCGACCGACTGGCGTTTTCAGGACAAGGGAAAGCCGCTGACGGTTCATGCACCCTCGCGGCTGCGCATGAACACCAACGACGCGGTGATCGAGCTGGCGGTTCGCGGCTGGGGCCTGTCGCGGCTGTTGTCCTACCAGGTCGCCCCGCAACTGGCCGGCGGGCAACTGCAAGCCGTTCTCGATGACTTTGAGTTGCCGCCGCTTCCGGTCCATGTAGTGCATCAGGAGGGGCGTATGGTCTCGACGAAAGTCAGAGCCTTCGTCGACTTCATGGTCGCGCGCCTGCGGGCCAACCCGGCACTGAACTGACCTGCGCCAACCCGGCGCTAACCGGATAAGTGATATGAATGCCGTGTTCCCGGGAATTAAAAGCCAGATGGCCGATCGCCACACGACCCCTTGAATAACCATTGCGCTGCGCTAGATCGCTAAAAAATCAACGGGAGGGTTCAATGACACAGACACGCCGCCAGTTCCTTGTGACAGCGGCTGCCGCAGCCGGCACAATTACGCTTTTGCCCTACGGTGCCCGCGCCGCCATGAACGACAGCGATATGTTCAAATCAGACGCCGGCGACATCACCGTGCATCCGGTCAGCCACGCCTCGTTGGTCATGGAAACCCCGGCCGGCACGATCTATTCCGATCCCGTCGGCGATGCGGCATCCTATGCCGATCTTCCCCGCCCCGATCTCATCCTTGTCACCCACGAGCATGGCGATCATTACAAGCCCGACACATTGGCCGCGCTGGTCGGCGACGACACCAAACTGATCACCAATCCGGCGGTGCATGACAAATTGCCCGATGCGCTGAAGGCCAGGGCCAGCCAGATCGCCAATGGCGGCTCGACTGCCTACATGGACCTGACCATCGATGCGATCCCCGCCTACAACATGACCGAGGATCGGAAAAAATTTCATCCCGAGGGTCGCGACAACGGCTATGTGCTCACCCTGGGCGGTTTTCGCGTCTATATCTCCGGCGACACCGAAGACATTCCCGATATGCGGGCGCTCAAGGACATCGACGTCGCCTTTGTCTGCATGAACCTGCCCTTCACCATGGACGCGGCGGCGGCGGCTTCGGCGGTGGCGGAGTTCAAGCCGAAATTCGTCTATCCCTATCATTACCGGGGCCGCGATGACGGCACACAGGACCCGCAGGAATTCGCAAAACTGGTCGGCGCGGCGGCTGGGGTCAAATACGGCGGCTGGTACGGATAGTCACATGTCCACCATTCGGCCATAGCAGTTTAGTGCCATGGCCATTCCCCCGGTCCCACGCTAGATTATCGTCATGCGGTCAATCCTTGCCGGTTTCCTGCTGATTCTGTCTGTCGCTTCTGCATCGGCGCAGGATTTCCGCGCCGGCGAAGACGCCTTCCGCGCCCGTGACTTTGCCGCCGCGCTACGTGAGTTTCGCCCGTTGGCCGAACAGGGCCACGCGGCCGCGCAATATCGCCTCGGCACGCTGTACGAGTACGGCCGCGCCGTAGCGCAGGACGATGGCGAAGCGGTGAAGTGGTACAGGCGTGCCGCGACAAAAGGCATCGCCGCCGCGCAATACCGGCTCGGCATCCTGCACGACAATGGCTGGGGCCTGGCCCGCGACGATACCGAGGCGGTGAAGTGGTATCGGATGGCCGCGCTGCAGGGCCACGATTATGCCCAGTTTGATCTCGGCCTGATGTTCGCCGCCGGTACTGGTGTCGCTCAGGACAATATCGAGGCCTACAAGTGGATCAGCCTGGCGATCGCACAGGGCAACGAACACATGATCAAACACCGCAACCGGCTTGAGCGGACCATGACCGACGCACAGATCGCGCAGGCCCGGCATCTGGCGCGGCAATGGTCGAGGGACCGGCGCTAGAGCACATTCGGCAAAAATGGAAACCGGTTTTCGGATAAAAATGCGCTCTAGGTGTGGTCGACTTTACCGCCCGCACGCCGATTGCGCGCCAGCACTCTGAGCCGCGAGTGCAATTCCTCCCGCTCGCCATAACAGCCCTGTAGCCAGCGCCCGCCGCCGCCCGCGTCAAAAGCCTCGCGCCCGTGCAGGATACGGCGATTGTCAAAGGCGACCAGATCGCCCGGCTGATAAGCAAATACTTGTTGGAATTCCGGCTCCGTGGCCAGCTTCGAATAAAGTTTCAGCGCCCGGTAGGCTCGCGGCACATCGTCGAACGCGGCGTCAAGCGGCCCGCGCAAAAACCCGCCGATCCGTACTTCGCGATAGCCGCTGTTCGGAGCCAGCACCACTGCCGGTGAGCGCCAGCGATAGTCGCTGTCGCGGGCCCGATTGGTGTAGGTCCACGGGATCGTCGTCAGCGCCGCGAAGGCATCGTCGTCGCTCTGTCGGATCGCCTCGGCGACAGCGAACCCGTCCACATAGACCGCCCGCCCGCCCGATGTCGTGTTCTCCATACAGTGCAGGAATTGCAGGCCCGGCTGATACTCCCGCGTCGGCAGGTCGGTGTGTCCGGCCAGCGCCAGCGACGTATAGGCGTTGGAATCCGGGTCAGGCCGCGCCCGCACGTCAAACACCGTGCCAAAATTGCTGTTGCGCACCGTGCCGATGCGGCCCGCCACCTGCCCCACCATGCCCGGCTCACTCGTCACATTGCGCAGCCGTGCCAGACCATATTTGGCCAGCGCGCCCAGCCAGTCCTCCAGCACGCCATCATCAGTGAGGATATTTGCACCATCAAAAGTCGGCGGCTCCGGCAGATCGGCGGCCTGCCAAAAATGATGCGCGACCGGATCTGGCGCATCCGCGCTGCCGATCGAAGCGTCATGCGCCTGCAGCCATCCTGGATGATATGCCGTCTCATGGCCCTCCGGCTCAAACCGCACCGCCAGCGCCCCGGCGCCATCGACACTCACCGAGGCGACATGCAGATCGTCCGGCGCGGCGGCCAGATCGAAGATCGATTCCCGCGTATCCAGATTGATCGTTTGCGCGTCGGCGGCGTTTTCGCGCAACCACAGGGCATGAAAGCGGCTTGTCTTGCCGTCCGACCACTCAACCCTCACCACGCCGCCACCGCCATCGGTGTCCGCGCCGGTAATAGTCTCGGCAATTGGATAGACATCAAAATCCGGCGTGCCCGGCAGATCGGGCGACCGACCATCGGAACGTTCCACTGACTTGCCAACCATCACACCCTCCGTCCCCTTGCGCGCCCGGCGCGTGGCAAGGGATCAAACTGTGCGATCAAACGCCGTCCCGGTAAAGCCATCCGGTTTGCCCAAAACTGTCTCGCCCAATAGGGTCGCAATAAGGTCAATGGCAACACGATCAGGGAAAACGGTTTCGATGAGCAATGCTGATATGAATACTGAAAAAACAATACTGTGTTTCGGCGACAGCAACACCCACGGTACCATGCCGATGCGGGACCTGAGCGACAGCCGCCGCTTTGGCCGGGACGAGCGCTGGCCCGGTGTTCTGGCCTCGGCACTGGCGCCCGGTTTTCATGTCATCGAGGAAGGCCATCCCGGCCGCACCACCGTCCATCCCGATCCGCTGGAAGGCGTACACAAGAACGGTCTGGCCGTCCTGCCGGCGATTTTGGAAAGCCACACGCCCGTCGATCTGGTGATCGTCATGCTCGGCACCAATGATTTGAAGGCGCGTTTTTCGGTGACGCCCTTCGATATTGCGCTCGGCACGTCGAATATCCTCGACACCATCAGCGCCAGCGATTGTGGCCGCAACGGCAAGCCGCCGGCGTTGCTGCTGGTCTGCCCGCCGCCGATCATCGAGACCGGCCAGCTGGCGGAAATGTTTCACGGCGGCGAGGAAAAATCTGGCAGGCTCGCCGCGGCCTTTCGTCAGGTCGCCGAAGAACGCGGCATCCCGTTCCTCAATGCCGGCGACCATATCGGGTCAGACTCCGAAGAAGGCATTCACTTCGACGCCGATGCGCATCACCTGCTCGGCACCGCAATTGGCGAGGCGGTAAGGACCCTCCTCGCCTGATCTCCAACAGATCGATCGTGGCCCGCGCTCGCCGCCCGGCGACAACTCACGCCTTCCCCTCAAAAATCTTTCGCGCCGACACGATCAGCTTGGCGATTCGGTCAACCGTGCGGCGCACTGCCGGCTGATTGCGATCCTCCCCATGCACAACCAGCCACTGGTCGTGGGAAAGCGTCGGGATGATAGGCCCGCTGCGCACCAGCGCCGGTTCCTGTCCGCCGACAAAACACGGCAACACCACATGGCCGGCACCCTGCCGCGCCAGATCGAGCAGTGAGCGCGGGTGGGTCACTTCGATCCGGATCTGATCCTGCTTGTGGGCCCGGACCCAAATTGCCGATGGTGTCTGGGTGCCGGTGGCAATCCAGTCATTTCGTTTCGCGGCCGAAGGTGTCGCATAGGCGGCAAAGGCAACCCGCGCGGTTTTTCTGGCCGCTAATCCCGCCTCGTCGGGCCGGGCATTTCTGATACCGATACTGGCTTCCCGCCGGCCAATATTATGCCGGGTTTCCGCGGCGCGAAACACCAGCCGCGAGCCCTGCGCGCCGGTATCGCCAATGTCGCCGATATGTATCGCCAAAAATCGTGTCATCCATGTTCCGGCGGTGATCGCGATGGGCAGGTCTGTGTTGCCGGCATTGCGCCGACGGGCGATGGCAAGAACATGATCCTCGACCGCTTCCGCTTCGGTCAGCAGCGCCGTTCCGGCCCGGGTCAGCGCATAGCCGCGCGGCAGTCGGTCGAACAGCACCTCGCCGATTGCCCGCTCAAGCGCCACCATGTGCCGGCCCAGTGATGGCGCGCTCATGCCCGATATTTTCATCCCGGCAGCCAGCCCGCCGCCCCGCGCCACCGCCAGGAAAAGTTGTAGATCGGACCAGTTCAACTTCGTTTCATTCATGAAATGAATCTTTCGAAAATTCCAACTTACCCAATGTATGCCCGTGACTTAACACTTTTGATAGCTTCGATAATGAAAGGATCAGAAATATGGATAGCATATTTGAGGGTGCGCCCCGAATAGCAATGGGCTGCTGGGCAATCGGTGGCCCGTTCTGGAGCGGCGATGTATCGGTCGGCTACGCCGGCACCAACGACGCTGATTCCGCCGGCGCCATTCATGCTGCGTGGGACGCCGGTGTGCGGGTATTCGACACCTCCGCCGTCTATGGTGCCGGCCACTCCGAGACATTGCTGGGCAAGACCTTGGGCAATCGCCCCGACGCGATCATCGTATCGAAATTCGGTCACGCCTTTGATGCTGAAACCAAACAGATGACCGGGCCAAAGTTCGATCCGGCCTATGTCCGGGATTCCATCGATCAAAGTCGCAAGCGCCTGCAGCGGGACAAGATCGATGTGATGCTATTGCATCTCAATGGCCTGTCGGTGGACGAGGCCACGCCGGCCTTCGATACGCTGGAGGAACTGGTCGCCGCTGGTCACATCGGTGCGTTCGGATGGAGCACTGATTTTCCGGGCAGCGTCGATGCCATGGCCGGTCGCGACGGTTTCATCGCAGTCCAGCACGCCATGAACCTGTTCATCGACGCTTCCTCCATGTACGCGACGGCAAGGGCGCACGAAGTGGTCCAGCTCATCCGTTCGCCGCTTGGCATGGGGGTGCTGACCGGCAAATATTCCGACGGTTACCGCGTCGCCAGCGGCGATATTCGCGCCAACGATGCGCAGTGGCAGGGCTATTTCACCGATGGCACCGCCTCGCCGGACCGGGCCCGCCAGCTGGACGCGGTGCGCGACCTGATCACTGTCGGCGGGCGCACGCTGGCCCAGGGCGCATTATGCTGGCTTTTGGCAAAGTCACCGCGCACTGTTCCCTTGCCCGGCGCAAAGAACGCCGAACAGGCGAAAGAAAATGCCGGCGCGATGGATCATGGTCCGCTACCGGACGCGATCATAGACGAGATTGAAGCCGTCCTGAATCGCCCGCCCGAGGGCCCACCCAAAGAGAGGTAGGAGCGTGGGTCGACGACCATGAGACGGGTTCGATATAGCGCGCCCCGGCCGCCGAACCGCCCCGTCACGCCCGCCAATTGACGTCGTGGTGGGTGCCATCGCAATAGGGTTTGTTTTTCGATTTGCCGCAGCGGCACAGCACATATTTGTCTGTGCTTCCTCCGTCCGCCGCGCGCGCCGAGGCGAGCGGGATGCCGGCGACGCGATAGGGCCCGTTTTCCTCAATGGTAATTCCGGGCGCTGCATCGATGGCATGTTGCGGCGGCTGGTCCGGCTCACTGTAGGACAGGGCCCCGGAGGGGCAGGCCGTGACGACCGCGATAATATCGTCGCGCGAGCCGTTGTCGGCCACGATCCACGGATTGCGCGAGGGATCAAACACCGCCTTCAGACGCGCTTCGCACTCGCCGGCATGGGAACACAGCATGCGGTTGTAATGAACGGTGATATCCTTGCCGCCATAGGCCCGCAGCCCGTCCGGCGTATGATCGTCGGAGCGGCCGCTGTCAAATTCGGCAGCTTTGTGGGAGCCGTCGCAGAACGGCTTGTTGTTCGATTGCCCGCAACGACAAAGCGCCATCACCGGCTTGGCTTCCAGCGCCTCGCCATCGGCGCCGGTCAGCCGCGCTGCCTCTTTGACGACCAGCGGTCCGCCGTCGCGTTCTTCAATCACTGCGCTCATGGGAATGTTCTCCTGCGATTGTAGGCGGCCGCCAAATGCCGTCCCGATACATAAGGGATATGGCCGCGCCGCCACAGATGTCCAGCGCATCTGGCCGATTGCCCTTGCTGACTTGACCTTGCGCCACATTCTTGGCCAATGAGTGCGCGATCCATCGACCGACGCGGACGGGCGATCGCAATACGCGTCCAACCAGCAAAAGAGGATAACCCGTGACAACAATATTGGTCGTAGGCGCCACCGGCATGACCGGGCGCTTGCTGGTGCAACAGTTGCTGGACCGGGGCCACACGGTTCGCGCCATTGTCCGTTCGCCGGACAAGCTGCCCGACGATGTGGCCAACAATCCGAACCTGACGCTCATCAAGGCCGCCGTGCTGGACCTCACGGATGCGCAGATGAAAGACCAGGTGAACGGCTGCGATGCCGTGGTCTCGTGCCTCGGCCATGTGATGAATTTTGCCGGAATGTTTGGTGGGCCGAAAAAACTGTGCACCGACGCGGCGCGGCGATTGTGCGCGGCAATCGAACAGAACGATCCACCCGGGCCGGTCAGGTTTATCCTGATGAACTCGGTCGGCGTTGCCAATCCGCAGTGCGATGCCAGGCGGCCGGGGTTTGAGCGGGCATTGTTGTTTGCCCTTCGCTATGGCGTGCCGCCGCACCGCGACAATGAAACGGCGGCAGCGCATCTTTACGGCAATATCGGAACGGACAATCGCCATATCCAGTGGTGCAGTGTCCGCCCGGATTCGCTGATCAATGCCGACGTCTCGGCCTATGAAATCTGCCCTTCGCCGACCACCGGCCTGTTTTCCGGCCGTCCGACCGCCCGCGCCAATGTCGCCCACTTCATGGCCGAGCTCATCGACAAACAGGATCTGTGGAACACCTGGAAATTCCGCACCCCGGTCATCATGAATGCATCGGCTGATATGCCGGATAACAAGCCGGATAATGAAAAGGACAGTGAGGAAACCTGACCGGCCAGATATAAATTGTCCGGTCGGGCAAATCTGCGCGCGGCTTAACCACAGCCAATCGCGTCTCCCACGCCTGTGGGTCTTGACCCCGTGCCGTTAACCCGGCCAAGGAAGGTCCATGCCCATCACCCCCGCGCCGCTGGACGAACGCCAGCGTCTGTTCGACATCATCGCAACGCGATCCTTTCGCCAGGGCGAGACATTCACCCTCGCCTCCGGACGCACCAGCACGATTTATTTCAACCTCAAGCCGACGATGCTCTATCCCGAAGGCGCCCGGTTGATCGGCAGCTTGATGGCGCGCAAGGCCACCGCGCTGCGTGCCGATTATGTCACCGGGCTGGAAATGGGCGCCGTGCCCATTGTCACCGCCATCGCCGCCATGAGCGCCGTCGGGCAGCAACCGGTCGGCGCGTTTTTCATCCGCAAGCAGGCCAAGAGCCACGGCACCATGAGCCTGATCGAGGGCCTGACCGACGACGTCGATCTTGCCGGTAAACGAATCGCTGTCGTCGAGGATGTCACCACCACCGGCGCCTCGGCCCTGAAAGCGGTCAGCGCCATCCGCCAGGCCGGCGCGGTGGTCACCGACCTGATCACCATTGTCGATCGCGAGGAGGGCGCGCAAGCCGCTTTCGCCGAGGCCGGCATTATCCTGCATGCGCTGTATCGAAAGAGCGAATTTGCCGATGATTTCGCCAGCGAAACAATTACGGAACCGAATCCATAAGGCGATTGGTCAGGCGCGACCGGCGTATAACTGACGTTCCCACACGAACGCCCAAACGAGTACCAATTACACACCAGACGAATACCAAACCAAACACCTGACCAAATCCCTTGGTAAATTCAGGAAAGGCCGTTCAAATGATCAGCCAGACGCAGGGTCAGTTGCGTCAGCGGCAAGGTCGGATTGACCTGCCCGTAGGTCGGAAAAATACTCGACCCGGCGACGTAAAGGTTTGAGATTCCATGCACTTTCGCGTTCTTGTCGACAACGCCCTGCTTCGGATCGTCGGCCATCCGCGTCGTGCCCATATGATGGTTGCCGGCAACCTCATCTTCTCCCGGACCGGGGAACGGGGAATTTTCCGAGTAAACCCAAGGAGTTACCTTGATCCGCCCAAGGTTGCGCCGGGCAAACTGCGCACCGATATGGGTCGCCGCCGCCGCAATCGTCCGCCGGTCCAACGCCGACATCCGCCAGTCCAGATCGATCCGGCGCATGCCGAAAGCGTCAACCTTTTCAGACAGTTGCACGCGGCTATCGGGGTTCGGTGCCTGATCCGTGGTCACGTGCAGATGCCCTTCCGCGCAGTAGGGATACTGCCGGAAGCGAACCATATCGACCCCTCGCGACAGCCAGTCCGGCGCACAAACAGCCCGCTTCAGCCGGTCTGAAAAAGTCCCGTCCGCCGGTTTGATATCCGGCAAAACCCGCAAGCCGAAATTGAGCACCTTGTGTTCTTCGATAAACCCCTCACTTGCGCCGTAGAACAGATAATAGTGAGGTTTTTCAGTCATTTCCGCGTAAGTAAGCGCATCGGTAATGCGCTCCCGCAGCGCATCTTCAAACACCATCTGCCCGACAAAATGATGCGGATGCTCGGCGAAAAACCGGCCGACCAGATCGTTCTGATTGCCAACGCCGGCCGCAATCTGGGAATTGCAATTGAGCAAGATCCGCGGGTTCTCCAACCCCCCGGCAGCCAGCACCACGCGCCGCGCCGAAAAACTTCGGGTCTGCCCGTTGAATCCGGAGATCGTCAACGATGAAACCGCATTGAGATAGTCGGAGAGCACAATGTCTGTAAGGCTGGCATTGGTCAGGCAGGTGATGCTATCCGACGCGGCAATCGCGTCGTGATATTTCTCCCCGAACCGGGTTGGGCCACTCCACAAGAACTTGTGTGATTTCAAGCCGTTAGGAGATGTCAACGCGGCATCAAAGTCTGCCCGGTAAGGCGCCTCGACGCTGGTGCCGGTATCGATGTCGAGGATATCCGTGGCGCGCTTGAAGTAGGGCGCGATATCCTCATGGCCGATCGGCCAGCCGCTGTGCGGAATATGGTCCCGCTTGACAAAATCCATCGGCTCCAGCGTCTGGCACCAACCCGACCAGATATTCGACGTACCGCCGAAAAACCGCATCCGGCACTGATCGAGTTCAAAATAGTCCCGCCCGCTGGTCTCACCGACATATAAGTCCTGGGAATCACTGGTATAATCCGTATCACCACCTTCCAGCAGCAACACCGATTTTGTCTTCGAAAGCGCCAGCGCCAGCGTGATGCCGGCGACACCGGCACCGACAATGGCAACGTCAAAAGTCCGCCCGTCGAACGCGCCCGCCTCAAGGTCGTGGAAGCTCGCAAGCATCCGGTTTAAACCCGGTCCGTCGACTTCAGGAACCAGCCATTCCGATAGATTATGTCTTCCGATTCGCCAGCATCCTCAGTTCGATCATCCAGCTCCGAAGGCACTCGATCCCGAACTGGCTTCACAAGAAATGCCGGAAGAATCGCCGGCAATACCCAGATGAGCATTTTGACAAAGGATCGACGCGACGACATGGGATTCCGCCTGAAAGTTGGGGATAATCGAACATCCGAATTCTATGCAAACGGAGTAAACTGACCGTAAAGAATACCGATTTCGCGCTATCGCGTTTCGTAAGACGTGACCCGCCTCAGCGTCAGATTAATCCGTCCGGGCGCGCCAAGCAGGCTCGACGTGCCGCCATAAATTCGGCTGATGCCGTGAAAGGCGAGGCGCGCCGCCCCGCCCAGAACGACAACATCACCGGATGAAAGACGGACCGATTGTGTCGGCCCGCGCCGCTCCGGGCCGCCAACGCGAAATAGCGCATCATCTCCGAGTGACACCGACACAATTGGCGCAGAAAAGGTCTCCTCATCCCGATCCTGATGCAATCCCATTTTCGCGTCCGGTTCGTACCAGTTGATAAGGCAGGCCTCTGGTGCCGCCGGACAACCGGCGACATCCGCCCACATTTCTACCAACGAGCCGGGGATCGCCGGCCAGGGCGCCCCGGTTTCGGGATGGCCCGGCTGATACCGATAACCGGTCTTGTCGGCGACCCAACCCAGCGGCCCACAATTGGTCATACGGACGGAAAACGGCCGGCCGCTGCGCGGCATCACCGGGCGATAGAGCGGTACTGTTTCAATCACAGCCCGAATATCGCCGACCAGGTCTTGCTGGGCGGCCCGATCGAAATAACCAGGCAGGAACCGCAGTCCATCAAGATGAATCACCAGCCGCACTCCTGATTTTCCCAAATAAAAGGCTCATTAGCAGGGTTTTAACGCTGCTGTGCCACATGATCAGGCGATGAGTGCACCACAATACACGGCAGGCGAACAAGCCTTGGCGGATGATGACAGTGTTCGCGCCAAACAGGGCCCCGTAGCTCCGGTCTGGCAGGATATCGGTATAAAAGGCGTTATCGCCTCGGCGCTCATGCTGGCGCTGTATCTGGGCTTTATTGATTGGCAGCTGCCGTTTCCGCGCGACACGATCGGCTATGTTATCGGTCGCGATTTCCTGAATTTCTGGACCATGGGCCGCGAGGCATGGAGCGACGCGCCCGGTGCATTCTACGACATGGCCAGCTATGTGCGGTTCCTGCACGAAATGCTGGGCAGCGAATATCCTTATCAGCAATGGTCCTATCCGCCATCGGTGATGTTGCCCGCTGCTCCCTTTGGGCTAATGGCCTATCTGTCAGCCTACGCACTATGGACAGCCCTTGGACTGGCCGCGCTGATCTGGGCGGCGTCGGATCGCACGGCATCGGCCTGGGCGGCGAAACCGAAATCGGCGGCGCTGGTGATGATCATGGCGCCTGCCGCGCTGGTCTGTTTCGTTTCCGGGCAAAATTCGTTCTTTACCGCCGCGATCCTGATTGCCGTGTTTCGGTTTTGGGACACAAGGCCGATACTGGCTGGGTTTTTAATCGGTCTGCTGACACTGAAACCGCAACTCGGCCTGCTATTTCCGCTGGTCCTTTTGGTCTCACAGCGCTGGACCGTATTTACTGCGGCAGCCGTAACCGCAGCCGCGATCGCCGGAATAACCGCCGCGCTGTTCGGCCCGGATATCTGGCTGCGCTACTTCACCATCGGTGTCACGACGCAAGAAGGCGTGCTCAATGATCCAAGCGCCATCATTATCGGGCTGATGCCGACGATCTTCATGGATATGCGGCTTCTCGGCGGCTCAGCCGATCTGGCCTACGGTGTGCAGATTGCCGTCGGCATCGCAGCTGCCTCGCTTGTGGTGTGGACCTATTGGCGCCGCCGCGATCCAGTTCTGTCCTACGCCCTGTTTCTGACCGCCTCTATTATCGCAACGCCATATCTCATGAGTTACGACATGGTGGTATTCGGTTGGGTGCTGATCTCAATGGGCGCCGCCGGTAACATTACCCGGAATGGTCGCCTCGCACTCATGGGAATATATTGGCTGCCGCTGATTTCGCTTCCCCTTGGCGTTTCCGGCATACCCGGCGCCGCACTTGTTCCTGTCGCCTTTGCTGCCTATCTGGCAAACCGTCTGATGACGCCGGAAAGTTCGGTGCATCAGGACCACATCGATTTTGTGGAAAAATCAACACTGGTTCCGGCCGAATAAGACAACTTAGAGCTTGCTGGCACTGATATGGGCTGGTTGAATTTTCTTGGTACCGCGCCACTGCTGCGCTTGCGGGCTTCCGCCGACCTTCTTATATGAGCGTCAACGCGTGCGTCGCCGCAAGAACTGGCGGCGCTAATTGACGACCAGGGGCAGGGGGCCGGCAAGGGACAACCTTCCAGCATTGGACGCCGAAACGGGTCCGACCGGCCTGCCGAAAAAGGAGCAGATTATGGCGAAAGTCATTGGCATTGATTTGGGAACAACCAATTCGTGCGTTGCCGTCATGGATGGCAAAGCATCAAAAGTGATCGAAAATTCCGAAGGCGCGCGGACGACTCCGTCCATGGTCGCCTTCACTGACGACAAGGAACGTCTTGTTGGCCAGCCGGCCAAGCGCCAGGCGGTCACCAATCCGGAGCGTACCATATTTGCAGTCAAGCGTTTGATCGGCAGGCGCTTCGACGACCCGACGGTTGCCGAAGATCAAAAACTGGTTCCCTACAAGATAGTCAAGGCCGATAATGGCGATGCCTGGGTCAGGGCCGACGACGACAAATATTCACCGTCCCAGATTTCGGCAATTATCCTGCAGAAAATGCGTGAGACTGCCGAATCTTATCTTGGCGAAAGCGTCGAACAAGCGGTCATCACCGTTCCCGCCTATTTCAATGATGCCCAGCGCCAGGCCACCAAGGATGCCGGCAAGATTGCTGGGCTTGATATCCTGCGCATTATCAACGAGCCGACCGCGGCGGCGCTCGCCTACGGTATGGACAAACATGAAGGCCAGACGATCGCTGTCTACGATCTTGGCGGCGGCACCTTCGATATCTCCATTCTCGAAATCGGCGACGGTGTGTTTGAGGTCAAATCGACCAATGGCGACACTTTCCTCGGCGGCGAGGATTTCGACATGCGGCTGGTCAATTATCTGGCCGACGAATTCAAGAAAGAGCAGGGGATCGATTTGCGCACCGATGCTTTGGCCCTGCAGCGCCTGAAGGAAGCAGCGGAAAAAGCCAAGATCGAACTGTCCTCGTCGCAGCAGACCGAAATCAACCTTCCCTACATCACAGCCGATGCGTCCGGACCCAAACATCTGACGCTGAAACTGTCCCGTGCCAAGTTCGAGCAGCTGGTTGAAGATCTCGTCGGGCGCACGGTCGGCCCGGTCAAATCTGCATTGAAAGATGCTGGCCTGTCGGCAGGCGACATTGATGAAGTCGTTCTGGTCGGCGGTATGACCCGCATGCCAAAGGTACAAGAGACAGTCAAAAATCTGTTCGGCAAAGAGCCGCACAAGGGCGTCAATCCGGATGAGGTTGTCGCCATGGGCGCTGCCATTCAGGCCGGTGTCCTGCAAGGCGATGTCAAGGACGTGCTGCTTCTGGATGTTACACCGCTGTCGTTGGGCATTGAGACCCTTGGTGGTGTCTTCACCCGGCTGATCGATCGCAACACCACGATCCCGACTAAGAAGAGCCAGACATTCTCGACCGCTGAGGACAATCAACAGGCGGTCACCATCCGGGTTTTTCAGGGCGAACGCGAAATGGCCGCCGACAACAAGATACTCGGCCAGTTCGATCTGGTCGGCATTCCGCCGGCACCGCGCGGCATTCCCCAGGTCGAGGTCACGTTTGATATTGACGCCAACGGCATCGTCAATGTCTCGGCCAAGGACAAGGGCACCGGCAAGGAGCAGCAGATCCGCATCCAGGCATCCGGTGGTTTGTCTGATGAAGAGATAGACGCCATGGTCAAGGAAGCCGAGTCTAACGCCGACGCAGATAAGGAGCGGCGCGAATCGGTCGAGGCCAAAAACCATGCCGAGGCGCTGGTTCATTCATCGGAGAAAGCCCTTTCCGATTATGGCGAAAAGGTATCCGAGGAAGACAAGGCGGCCATCGAAAGCGCCGTCGCCGGGCTCAAGACCGCAATCGAAGGCGACGACAAAGACGATATCGAAGAAAAATCGCAAGTGCTTTCGGCGGCGTCAATGAAACTTGGCGAAGCCATGTATCAGGCAGCCCAGGAAGAAGCCGAGAACGATGCCGGCGATGGTGACGATGACGCCGCAGACGATGCGGCCGAAGATGTTACCGAAGACGTCGTGGACGCCGACTTTGAGGAAATTCCCGAAGACGACGAAGATCAAAAAAAATCCGCCTGACCATCCAGTAAAACAGCCGGGCATATGACCCCGGCTGTTTCATCCTGCCCCCTACCTCTTCCGCCTGAACAAGTCCCAACATGGCCAAGCGCGATTATTACGAAATACTCGGCGTCTCTCGGGAAGCCGATGAAAAAGCGTTGAAAACCGCCTTTCGTAAGCTCGCCATGAATTTGCATCCCGACCGCAACCCTGACGATCCGGAAGCAGAACACAAATTTAAGGAAGCCGGCGAGGCATACGAAGTCCTGAAAGATCCGCAAAAGCGGGCCGCCTATGACCGGTTCGGCCATCAGGCATTTGAGGGCGGTGGCTTTGGCGGGGCCGGCGGCGGTGGCGGATACTCTTCTTTCGCCGACATCTTTGATGACATATTTGGCGAATTCATGGGCGGCGGACGCGGCAGCCAGTCACGCCGCGAGCGTGGCAATGACCTGCGCTATAATCTTGAAATCACGCTTGAAGATGCCTTCGCCGGCAAGAGCGTCGAAATCGAGGTGCCAACCAATGTCGCATGCGAAGCTTGTTCGGGTTCGGGCGCCAAGGCTGGATCAAGCCCGAAATCTTGTACCACCTGCGGTGGCGCTGGACGGGTCCGGGCCAGCCAGGGCGGCTTCTTTCATATCGAACGGACGTGCCCGGCCTGTCAGGGCCGCGGCGAAGTTATTTCCGACCCGTGCGAAGATTGCGCCGGCGCCGGTCGGGTGAACCGAACCCGCGCATTGTCGGTCAATATCCCGCCAGGCATCGAGGAAGGCACGCGCATTCGTCTGAGCGGCGAGGGCGAATCAGGCCTGCGCGGTGGCCCCGCTGGCGATCTTTATATTTTTATCGCAATTAAGCCGCATGCGTTCTTTCAGCGCGACGGCGCCGACATATTTTGCCGCGTCCCGATTGCCATGACGACAGTTGCGCTCGGTGGTCAGTTTGAAGTGCCCACCGTGGATGGCGAACTCACGCGGGTTAAAGTCCCCGAAGGCACTCAGGCCGGCAAGCAGTTCCGGCTGCGCGACAAGGGTATGCCGGTCATGCGCTCGCGCGATCGCGGCGACATGTATGTGCAGATCGTTGTCGAGACACCGACCCGCCTGACCCGTCGCCAGCGCGAACTGCTCAAGGAATTTGAAGAAAATTCCTCGCTGGAAAACAATCCCGAATCCAGCGGATTTTTTGCCCGCGTACGCGATTTCCTCGACACGATTGGCGAGCGCTGAATCCCGCGTCACATCGTTCCTTCTCGTGCGGAACGCCGACAATTCTTGACGATCAGGCGCGCCGCTCCTTTTTAAACAAGTAACGGGAAAGGGAATGATGATGAAGATTTTGCTCGTTCCCGGTTCGACGCGGACCGGTTCGCTAAACGAAAAACTGGCAATGGCAGCTGAAAAGACAGCAGCTCTTGCCGCGCTCAATGTCACCAGAATATCTCTGACGGACTTCGCCATGCCGATCTACAACGGTGATGAAGAAAATCGGGATGGCCAGCCGGCCGCTGCATGGGAGCTGGCCCGGCTGTTTTCCGCACATCAGGGAATAGTGATTGTGTCGCCGGAATACAATGCTGGCATTCCACCGCTTTTAAAGAACACCCTCGACTGGATCAGCCGTATTCAGGATCCGGATATTTCGCCGTTCAAGAAGCCGGTCTTTGCCCTTGCGGCGGCTTCGCCCGGCGGGTTTGGCGGCATGCGCGGCTTGATGATGCTGCGCCAAACCCTGCAACTCGGCCTCGGCGCATTGGTCATACCAGAGCAGATGCTTCTGCCGCGCGCCGGCAGCGCATTTTCCGATGATGGCCAGCTAATGGATGAGGGCACAGCCAATCGTCTTGATGCTATGCTGGCTGCATTGCTCGCCAGGATACCGCTTCAAGCCGATTGATTTTCATGCCGACAGCTTCAATGAAGCGTGCGGGAATCTGTCTGGGTATTTGGTGTAAATTCAGACAAATAATCCAATCATATAAAGAGTTCTTTATGTCCACTTGCGCCAGATCGACGGGCATGATACCGCGCGCCCGGATGGAACAAACCGGGCGCCCGATTGCATCGATCGCTGATCGGGCCAGCGACGTGCCGAAATTGTCGGCACTGGTTCAGGCCGGCATGTGAAAATGGATGAAGAAAAATGACAGACGAGCGGAATTTTGATGTCAAGGACCTCACAATGGCCGGGTGGGGCCGTAAGGAAATTACCATCGCCGAGACAGAAATGCCGGGCCTGATGGCGCTTCGGCGCGAATTTGGCGGCGCAAAGCCGTTGGCCGGCGCCCGCATTGCCGGATCCTTGCACATGACGATCCAGACGGCAGTGCTGATTGAAACGCTGATAGCGCTTGGCGCGGAAGTGCGCTGGGCCTCGTGCAATATTTTCTCGACACAGGACCATGCCGCCGCTGCGATCGCCGCCGCAGGTATTCCGGTTTTTGCCCACAAGGGCGAATCCCTCACCGAATATTGGGATTTTGCCGACCGGATATTCGAATGGCCCGACAGCGAACCCGCCAACCTCATTCTTGATGATGGCGGTGACGCGACGCTATTGATCCTGCTCGGCGCACAGGCCGAAACCGATCCCTCCGTGCTCGACAATCCCGAAAATGAGGAAGAAGAAGCGCTCTATGCAACCATCCGTGCCCGCATTGCCCGCGATCCGAATTGGTATTCCACCGTCAGGGCAGAACTCAAGGGCGTGTCGGAAGAAACCACCACCGGCGTTTTGCGGCTTTATGAGCGGCACAAGGCCGGCGAACTGCCGTTCCCGGCGTTCAACGTCAACGATTCCGTCACCAAGTCCAAGTTCGACAACAAATATGGCTGCCGCGAGAGCCTCGTAGATGGCATCCGGCGGGCGACCGATGTCATGATGGCCGGCAAGGTTGCCGTGGTCTGTGGCTATGGCGATGTTGGCAAAGGCTCGGCCCTGTCCCTGCGCGGCGCTGGCGCCCGGGTCGTCATCACCGAGATCGATCCGATCTGTGCGCTGCAGGCGGCCATGGATGGCTTTGAGGTTCGCCGTCTGGAAGAGGTCGCGCCGACCGCCGATATCTTCATTTCTGCGACCGGCAACAAGGACGTCATTACCATCGATCACATGCGGGCCATGAAGGACATGGCTATTGTTGGCAATATTGGCCATTTCGACAATGAAATTCAGGTCGCCGCACTGGCCAATATGAAATGGGACAACATCAAGCCCCAGGTTGACATGATCGAGTTTCCTGACGGCAAGCGCATGTTGCTGCTTTCCGAAGGGCGGCTGCTCAACCTTGGCAATGCCACCGGCCATCCCAGTTTTGTCATGTCCGCATCCTTTTCAAACCAGGTGTTGGCCCAGATAGAACTGTGGACCCGTGCCGATGCCTATGAGATCGGCGTTCACGTCCTGCCCAAACACCTTGATGAAAAGGTTGCCACTCTTCATCTGGAAAAGCTCGACGTTCACATGACCACGCTGACCAGCGCTCAGGCCGGCTATCTTGGTGTGGATACATCCGGCCCCTTCAAGCCGGATCATTACCGTTACTGACCGGGTCGCCGTCGCTCCTGAACGCAGACGCGTCCCCTGTCGCGATCCGTTGCTGGCGCGCCAGCCGGGTTATCGCATTCAATATACCGGACCAAAGGGTTGCCGCTTTTCCCGATTCGTCGAAACCGGTAAGGTCAAAGTGATTCGGGGGCGGCCAGGGGCTGGTTGTCCGGGGCAGGGGCAAGAACTGGATAGACAGTTCGTTAAAAGTGTGTGGCACCGGCGTTCGGCACCGGCAAGTGCGGTTTCGAATGGATACCGGTCAGCACCAGACTGGGACCGGTCGGGACAAAACCCCAAAAGGGGGTGATTGGCTCGGCTGGCGGCGGAGACAAGATTGGCATTGCATGTCTGCCGGAATACGCACGGTCTGCGACGGCGACGAACCCTGCGCAAGCTGATGTCGGCAGTTGCCCTTCCTATTTATTCAACCGCAGCATTCTGTGCCGCCGGTAGCAAACCGGTTTTTGCAATTGACTTGCCCACAAATGGCTTCGGTGGATTTGCAACCAGCGCCATCGAATTGAGTGGTTTGCGGCTCGATTTGCCGGATATTCTGTTGCTCTCCGTCACCGGTGGTATTGCCTTGGCCGCGGCGTTGGCATTTCGCCAGATTATTCGCATGAAGGCCGATAACCGGCTGCCACTTGCCAACAACCGGATCGTCGAACTGGAGGCGGCGCTAGATCGCAGCCAGGCGATGCAGGCGATCGATGATCAAAAAAGTATTGTCTGGGACTCAGCCGATGTCAGCCCGCAAGTTGTTGGTAGCCTGCCGGAAAATCTTGGCGCGCCCTTTGAACGCAAGGCATTCCTGAACATCGGTCGCTGGCTGCACGAAGATTCAAGTCGCCGTCTGGAAGATCAGGTGATCCGGTTGAGGCGCGGCGGCGAAGGATTCCAGATCCCGGTCCGCACATCGACGGGCGATATGCTGGAAGTAACCGGGCGAACTGCTGGAAAGCGCGCTGTTGTTCGCTTCCGCGAAATCACTGGCGAGCAAAAAACCCTTGCGGAGTTAAAAGCGCAAGCCGCCATCGTCATTTCGGAGATGGATGCGCTGCGTACCTTGTCCGATCACATCCCGTTCCCGCTGTGGCGGCGCGACAGAACTGGCCGTCTGACATGGGTCAACAAGGCCTATGCTGATGCCGTCAGCGCCACGACACCGGGCACCGCGATCATGGCCGGCAAGGACATGCTGGAGCCCCAGATTCGCGATGCGATCAAAGATGAACACCGGGTCGGGCGGCCGTTCGCCAATATTGTTTCAATCGAGATGGATGATGAGCGCCGGCGTATGCAGGTCATCGATGTGCCGGTTGATTCCGGTACGATCGGTATCGCGATCGACCGCACCGAAGTGGAATCCATCCGGCGGGAATTCCAGGTCACGGCCGAATCCAATGCCCGCACCTTAGATCAGTTGACTGCCGCCGTTGCCGCGTTTGATTCAGACAGTAACTTGTTGTTTTCCAACGCGGCATTTCGCGAACTCTGGTCCTTGCCGGCGCATCTGTGTGAAGTCGGTGCGGGCGAAGCGGCAATCCTTGACTATTTACGCGGCGAGCGAAAATTGCCCGAACAAGCCAATTATCGTGAATGGCGGGACAGCCATCTGGCCGCATACGCAAATCTCAAACCGCGAGAGGAATGGTGGCATCTTCCCGATGGCAGAACCTTGCGCGTCGTCGCAACCGCCAACGCCGAAAATGGCCTGACTTACATTCTGGAAAATGTCACCGAACAATTGTCTCTGGAAAGCCGGGTCAATGCCCTGTCGCGCATCCAGGGCAAGACCCTTGATCATCTAAGTGAAGGTGTTGCCGTGTTCGGTTCCGATGGCCGCCTCCGCCTGTTCAATCCAGTCTTTGCAGAAATCTGGCGCATGTCACCAGATATGCTGGAGACCGAACCTCACGTTACCGAGATCATTCAGAATTGCCTGGCAATTCACGCCGACGCCGAGACCTGGGACAATATTCGCGGTGCCGTCACCGGATTGGATGGCGGCGACCCGGTGGATGGGCGCATGGAGCGCCCGGATGGTAGCGTGATTGACTATGCGACGGTCGCCTTGCCGGAAGGCATGGCCATGATCGCGTTTGTCGACGTCACCGATTCCGTCCGTGTCCAAAAAGCACTAAGTGAGCGCAACGAAGCGCTGGAAGCGGCGGATCGTCTAAAGTCGGAATTCATCCAGCATGTATCGTATGAATTGCGCTCGCCGCTAACGTCCATTATCGGCTTTACTGAGCTTTTGTCAGATGAAGCGATCGGTTCGCTGAATGACCAGCAACGCGAGTATATGGACCATATCGAATCATCGTCCTCGGCTCTGTTGGCCATCATCAACGACATTCTTGACCTGGCGACTGTCGATGCCGGCATCATGGCGCTTGAAGTCGGTGAAGTGGATATCGGCAAGACAATCCATTCGGCAGTGGATGGGCTACGTGATCGCCTGGAAGAGCAGAATATCACACTGGATCTCAGCATACCGGACGATATCGGCGCATTTCATGCTGATGAGAATCGAATTCGCCAAATCCTTTTCAATCTGGCGGCAAATGCCATTCGCTTTTCCAATGCCGGGGGGAGGATCGAAATCCGCGGTCACAAGGATGCTGGCTGGGTCGAGTTCATGATTATCGATAACGGCGTCGGCATTCCGGAAGATATCCTGCCGAGTGTTTTTCACGCCTTTGAAAGCCACAGCCAGCCTGGCCATCGCAAGGGCGCCGGCCTTGGCCTGTCCATTGTCAAAAGCCTTGTCGAATTACACGGTGGTTATATCGATATTGAATCGGCGACTGGCGTTGGCACGACGGTAACAATTCGTCTTCCAGAAGTGCCTGATGTAGCTGCCGTTGCGGCTGAATAATCCGGCTGACCATGACCGGATCGGATCGGAACGCCAGTAGGCCAACCCAAAACAACCAACCCCAGAATAACCAACCCGAGGGCAGACCTCACCAGCTTCCGAGGAGTCGCATCAGGCCAGCATCGTCCGAGCGCCCGATCGTTATCGAAATTCCCGATGAAACTGCGATGCGCCATTTGGCGCAGGACATTGCCGCGCTGCTGTCGCCCGGTGATCTTGTTGCCCTGTCTGGCGCACTTGGCGTTGGCAAATCTGTTGTGGCTCGCGAGATCGTGCGCTACCGCGCCAGCGATCCCGATCTGGCCGTGCCTAGTCCAACCTTTCCATTGCGGATCGATTACCATCTGCCAGGATTTACCGTGATCCACGCCGATCTTTATCGATTGCACAGCCCTGATGATGTACTGGAAATCGGATTGGACGAGGCGATCCAAACTGCGGCACTTCTCGTCGAATGGCCGGATCAGCTTCCAGAAATGGGTGATGTTCCACGCCTCAGTGTGACTATCAGCGAACCCCCACCGCACGAAAACCGGCCGCCAACGTCCGATCTGAAGCGGCGTATTGTGACAATTACAGCCAACGGCGGTTGGTTCGGTCGGATTATCCGTTTTATGGCCGCCCGGAAACTCATTGCCGAATCTGGATGGGGCGACGCGGAGCGCCATAACGTTGCCGGCGATGTGTCGAGCAGGACCTATCGGCGCCTGGTTCAGCCGGGAAAATCCACGATCCTTATGGATTCGCCGCCGCGAATTGAAGGGTCACCGGACGTAGGCGGGCGGTCCTTTGAGGCGGTGACCCGCCGGGCAATGGATATCCGCCCTTTCGTCGCGATCGCCGGTGCCTTGCGCGCACGCGGTTTCAGTGCGCCGAATATCGCCGCCACCGATCTAACTAATGGTTTGGCGCTTCTGGAGGATTTCGGGACACAGACACTTCTGGACGACAACAGGATGCCGATCGCCGTGCGCTACGGGGCAGCCATCGACATGCTGGCCGCCATGCATGGGGTAAAATGGCCGTCCAACTTGACCTTACCAGACGGGACGGATTACCCGGTGCCGCCCTATAACCTGCCGGCCTATCTTGCCGAAATCGCCCTGTTTGCCGACTGGTACGCCGGCAAGTCTGGTCGGATAGCGATGGACCCAAGAACGCGTGCCGCATTCCTGGAAGAATGGGCAAATATTCTGAGGCCGTTGGCGAAGGCGCGCGAATCCTGGGTTATGTTGGATTTTCACTCACCCAACATAATGTGGCTTGCTGATCACAACCGTGCTGTTGCGGACGCTGATGAAAGGTTGCCACACGAACGGATAGGAATACTGGATTTTCAGGACACGCTGCGTGGCCACTGCGCCTATGACGTTGCATCGCTCGCCCTCGATGCCCGGGCGCTGGTATCTGTTGAATTGGAAAGGGCCTTGATACATCGCTATGTCGCCGCCCGGATCAAGAATGACTCAAATTTCGACCCAGTCGAATTTGGCCGTGCCTATGCGATCCTTGGTGCCCAACGCCTCACCAAGGTCTTGGGGGCTTTCTCACGATTAACAATTAACGGAAAAGCCGGGTATAAGGGATATATCCCGATTGCTGAGCAGGCACTGAAGCGCTGTCTAACCGATCCGGCCCTGCACGCATTAGGGTCATACTATAAAGACTATATAGTGACTCGATAGAGAAATGGATCACGCGTCAATGGCTGTGAAGTTAAATGGAATTGGCACCGAAGGTGGCGGCAACCGGCAAACCGGGGAGTGGGTGCCGCAATCTGCAATGGTGCTGGCCGCCGGCTTGGGGCGGCGGATGCAGCCTTTGTCCGACAGCACCCCGAAGCCGTTGATCGCGGTCGCCGGCAAGCCATTGCTCGATTATTGTCTGGATAATCTCGCGGCTGCCGGGGTTTTGCGCATTGTCGTCAACGTCCATTATCTGGCGGCCAAGGTTGAAGCTCACTTGAAAGATTGGTCATCCGCCCGTCCGGATGGTCCGGAAATCATTATTTCAGACGAACGGGATGGGCTGCTGGATACCGGCGGTGGCCTGGCACAAGCGCTTCCCCATCTCGGGGATGATGCTTTTTTCTTGCGCAACACCGATTCATTCTGGCTGAATGGAGTTCAATCCAATTTGAATTCGCTAATCCAGGGCTGGGATCCGGCCCGCATGGACGCACTCCTGTTGCTTGCGCCCACTGTGAGGTCTGTAGGTTATCAGGGTCGTGGCGATTTTCTCCTGTCCGGATCAGGCCAGTTGCGCCGAAGGCCGGAACGGACCGTTGCGCCGTATGTCTATTCTGGCGCCGCGATAATCGATCCAGCCCTTTTTGCCAGCTGCCCGGACGGGCCATTTTCTCTCAACGTGTTGTTCGACAAGGCAATCGAGGCCGGTCGGCTCTACGGTATACGCATGGGTGGCCTGTGGATAAATGTGGAAAACCCACCCGCTATTGCGCAGGCCGAAGCCGTTCTTCTGGACTGACCCCCGTCTTCCAGTTGTCCGCATCTGGCGGAACCTGGTTCCTGGCACGCTTGGCTGGCTTGCCTAGGCGATCGATCAGTTTTTGCAGGGTCTCGTGCCGCCGGTTTTGGGGTAAGCTCCCGACATGACGCAGCGTGGTGCCAGCCCCAACATTTTCACCATTCCAGCTGGGGTGCCGTTTCTTCCTGCGTTGGTCTGCGCCATCGGACAGGGGCAGTTGATTGCCGGAATTCCAGATGAAGGCGATCCGTTTGCCTGGACCGATCTGACAATCTATCTGCCAACCCGTCGCGCCGCCCGCGCCGTCCGGCAAGTAATTGTCGATAGCACCGATGGCGCTGCCATCTTTCCGCGCATCTTCCCACTTGGCGATCTGGATGAGACCGACACGATTTTTGATCCCGGTGAAGGGCCAGCCGAGACGCGGGAGCCGGCACTGCTGCCGGCCATCAGTCCGGTTCGCCGGCAGTTTCTTCTGGCCCGGCTGGTCACCCAATGGTCCCGAGCAACCGCAGCCGCCAGTCTTGCCGGTGAAGAACTGGACACGGAACCGTCGGCATTCCCCGCTTCGCCAGCTGACGCTGCCCGCCTTGCAGCCGATCTGGCAGTCCTTCTGGATCAGGCAACAGCGGAAGGGGGAGCCTGGTCAGACCTCGATGCGGCGATCGCCAGCGACCACGCCGAACACTGGAACCTCACCGGTGATTTCCTGAAAATCATTCGCAGTGCCTGGCCGGCCATCAAAAGCCAGTTTGGCGTTCTGGATCCAGGCGAGCGACGCGATGCGCTGATCCGAAGACAGGCGGCGCGGTTTACCCAAAACGGCGCGCCGAAGCCTGTTATCGCGGCGGGATCGACCGGCACCAGTCCGGCTACCGCCGAGCTTCTTGCCGCCATTGCCAATTTGGAAAACGGCGCTCTGGTCCTTCCCGGTCTCGACCAGCAGATGCATGAGGCCGCATGGGAGGCGATCGACAGTGGCAGCGAACACGGGGCAGGTGCAACCGCACGAAAGTCTGGGGCGAAAGACCGGCGGATGCGCGGTAATGACGCCGCCGCTGGCCATCCCCAGTACGGCCTGAAGCAATTGCTTCGAACCTTGCAGGTTTCACGCGCGAACGTCGTCGAATTGGCCCAGGCGACGCCGCTGATGGCCGCCCGCGCCAACCTTCTGTCGGGCGCGCTTTCGCCACCTAAAACCGTTTCGACAGGTGAAGAGCCGGCGCCGGCGGACGGCGGTGCGGTAGCCGATGAGAAGCCGGTGGGCGCGGCAGAACATGCTGACAAAAGTGTGGCGAATATCGGCCTCATCGAGGCGGCAACGGAGCGAGAGGAAGCCAGCGCCATCGCCCTGATCTTGCGACATACGGTGGAAAATCCCGACAAGATCGCCGCGTTGATTACTCCGGATCGGGCACTGGCATGCCGGGTATCGGTGGAGCTTCAGCGATGGGATATCAGCGTCGATGATTCAGCCGGCACGCCACTTCTGTCGTCATCGCCCGCGGTTCAGGCCATTCTTACCGCCCGAATAGGCTATAGGATTCGCGATCCTCATGACATGCTGGCCCTGTGCCAATCGGCCATTGCCCTGCCCGGTCTTGATCCCGGCGAAAGCTGCCGCGCGGCAGGAGCGCTGGAACGGATAGCCTTTCGCGGCCGGGCGCTGCCGGCCGGACGCACAGCCTTGCAGGACCGGCTTGCCGCACAAAGCAACGCCTTTGGTCCGAGGGCCGCAGAGCGGGAAAACGACCGCGCCACGCCTCGCGCTCATACGCCACAGGCATTGCGCGGGTTGGGCGAAAAAGACTGGCAGTTGGCCAGCACTCTTGCAGAAAGTCTCGATCGGGCATTGGTGCCGATGGAAGAGTGCGCCGGCGATGGATCGGTACCGGTCAGTTTCCGCACGCTGCTCGCCGCCCACAGTGAAACCATCGCCTGTTTGGATGTCGGCCAACCGGATAATTCTCCGCTTGATGATTCGCGGCGCGCAATGGATGCCGCGATGGCCGAACTCCTCGATGATGCCGGCGAAGCGCCCGATATCCTGCCGGTACAATATCCCGATTTCCTCACCGCAATGCTCGCCAACCGGGTGGTGCGGGCAACCCATATCCGCGATACCCGCATTCACATCTGGGGCACATTGGAGGCGCGGCTACAGCATGTCGATGTCGCCATTTTGGCCGGCCTGAACGAGACTATATGGCCGGCACAGACCCGTCTCGATCCGTTTCTGTCGCGCGGTATGCGGACAGCGCTGGCGCTCCATCCGCCGGAACGCCGCATTGGTCTGGCCGCCCACGATTTTACCCAAGGGATGGGTCATGGCGAGATTTGGCTAACCCGTGCTGGCCGCCGCGGATCGACGCCGCAGGTTGCCTCGCGCTGGCTGCAGCGCTTTGTCGCTGCCGCTGGCGAGAACGCCGAGAAGGCCATGAGCGCCCGTGGCGCGTACTATCTTGGCATTGCCCGGTCGCTGGACTGTTCTCCGGCTCCGGCGCAATCGGCAAAGCGTCCGCAACCGGCGCCGGGTGTGGCGTTGCGGCCGCGCCGCCTGTCCGTCACCGAAATCGAGACCCTGATACGCGATCCCTATACGATCTTTGCCCGCCATGTTTTGAAACTGCGTCCGATGGAGCCCGTTGCCGTCGGACCCGACATGCGTGATCGCGGTACGCTGCTGCATGATATCCTCCACGCTTTTGTCGCTGAGCGGCCGGCGGGACCGTTCGATGGGGACGCCAATGCGCGGTTGATGGAAATCGGCCGTGACTATTTCCGCCAGTTTGCCGATGAGCCGATAGTGCAGACCTTGTGGTGGCCAAGGTTTGAAGCCATCGCCCGTTGGTTCCTCGAAACCGAACAAAAGCGTGACGATATTGTCGATCGCCTGCCTGAGCGGTCCGGTAGACTGGAATTGCCATCCGGATTCCTGCTGACAGTTCGCGCCGACCGGATTGACCGGCTCAACGATGGCCGGCTTGGTATAATCGACTACAAGACTGGCGCACCGCCAACCAACAAACAGGTTCTTTCTTTGGTGGCGCCGCAGCTCCCGATAGAGGCCGTCATTGCGGCGGCTGGCGGTTTTGACGGGATTGAAGCGGCGCAGGCCGCCCGGCTTGAATATTACCGCCTCGGTGGCCGCGCCGCCGACCGAACGATCAAAACATGTGGCACCCGAAAAGCGAATGACAAAAAGGAGATCAAGGAAGTCTCTCTGCAAGAGACGATCGACGCGGCCCTTGCCCGTCTAACCGGTCTGATCGCCGTCTTCGACGATCCTCGTCATCCCTATATCGCTCAGCGCATACCTGCGCCCCTGCGTGGATTTGCCGGCGATTATGATCACCTGGCGCGGATTGCCGAATGGTCCGTGGAGGATGGCGAATGACGTCGGGCGAAAATGCGGTTCCAGACGCGGCGAGCGATACGTTTCATCGCCAGTGGCAGGCCTCTGATCCGGCCAATTCGGCCTGGGTTGTCGCCAATGCCGGCTCGGGCAAAACCCATGTCCTGACCCAGCGCGTTCTGCGCCTTTTACTGGCTGGTGCCGATCCCGCCACGATCCTGTGTCTCACCTATACCAAGGCCGCGGCCGCCGAAATGGCCAGTCGGATATTCGATGCACTTGGCGGATGGGCCTGGGCCGATGATGCGGCGCTGGACGAGCATCTTCTCAAGCTTCAGGGCAACCTACCGAGCGCGAGCCAGCGCCGGATCGCCCGCACCCTATTTGCACGGGCGCTCGAAACCCCCGGCGGCCTCCGGGTCCAAACCATCCACGCCTTTTGCGAGCGCCTGCTTCACCAGTTTCCGATTGAGGCCAATGTCCCCGGACATTTCGAGATTTTGGAAGGAACCGCCCAGCAGGCGATGATGATTGCCGCTCGCGATATAGTGCTGCGACAGGCCGAAACCGATGAAGCGCTGTCGGACGCGCTGCACTACATGGCCGGGCACGTCGCCGACGACACGCTGTTCGGTGTGCTTCAGGACATGCTGAAAAAACGCGAAGTTCTGGCGGAGTGGAAACACCGGGTCGGGCAGCCCGGCGCACCGGCGTCACTTTCCGATCTGATCGATGACCTCAACAGCGCCTTTGGCCTGCGGCCGGGCGATACGGAAGAAACAGTGGCCGCGCGGTTTTTTGCAAACACTCGGTTAGCTCTCTTGGATGCAGAGGGCACGCATCTTCTGCAATTGCTGGCAGAGCATTCCGGCAAAGCGAACGACAAAGCGGCGAATATGATCCAAGACTATCAGCAAGCGCCTGACATAGCAGCGCGCGGCGCTTTTGCCATGAATTTCTACCTCACCCAAAAACATGCGCCACGCTCGACACGAGGTTTCATCACCAAGGCGGCCACCAGTCAGATCGCCGATTTCGAAGAGCGTTTCGCCGCCGATACACAGGTGGTTCTGGCGCTCGCTGACGATCTCAAATCCGTCCGCACCGTGGCCGCGACATCGGCGTTGCTGACGATCTCACAAGGCGTGCTCGACACCTATGACAGCATAAAGAAAACCGCCGGGGCGCTGGATTTTGACGATCTGGTGTTTCGCACCCGCAATCTCCTATCCCGTTCCGCCATGCGCGACTGGGTGCTCTACAAGCTCGACGCCGGCATATCGCATATTCTGGTGGATGAAGCCCAGGACACCAATCCGGCCCAGTGGGACATCATCCGGGCGTTGGCTGGCGATTTTTTCACCGGCGAGAGCGCGCAAAGCGGCGAGCGGACGATCTTCGCGGTTGGTGATGACAAGCAGTCTATCTTCAGTTTTCAGGGCGCCGTACCAGCCAGGCTTGCTGAAATGCGCGACGCGTTTCAGATCGATGTCGAAGCCGGCAATGCGCAATTTGTTGAGGCGCCATTGGCTTTGTCATTCCGCTCGGCCCATCAGATTCTTGAAGCGGTCGATGTCGTTTTTCGCGGCGATCTTGAAAGCAGGGTGACGCGTCTGGGCTATGAGGCGCACAGCGCCTATCACATGGAAAAGGCTGGCGATGTGATTGTCTGGCACCGGGTTCCGCGTCGCAACGACGACGCGCCGGAAAGCTGGACTGATCCCTATGATGCGCCGTCAAAAGTTGATGTGACGTTGGCCAACCGCATAGTCGATGAGATTGCCGCGTTGCTTGCCGGCACCGAAGCCCATCCCGCCCCCGTCCCGGCGCGTGCTGGCGAGATTCTTATCCTGACCCGCAAGCGCGACGCCCTTTTTCATGCCGTCAACAGCGCGCTGAAAGCCCGGGGCATTGCGTCCGTCGGCGCTGACCGGATCGCAGTGGCTGAACACATCATCGTTCAGGATCTGTTGGCGCTTATCGATTTCATCGGTTTGCCGGAAGATGATTTGCAACTCGCCGCATGTCTGAAAAGTCCACTCTTTGGATTGAGTGACGATGATCTTCTCGAATTTGCACCACAGCGCGAAAACCAAAATCTGTGGAGTGCGCTGAAGGGTTGGGACAGCGAGATCGGCCGGCAAGCAGCTGCAAAACTCAACCGCTGGCGGGAGCGGGCGGATAAGTTCACGCCCTTTGTATTCTTCGCCAGTCTCCTGGCGGTTGATGGCGGGTACAAGGAATATCAATCTCGTTTTGGCGGCGAGGCGGACGACGTGCTCGACATGTTCATGAGCGAGTTGCAGTCGTTTGAAGAGCGCCATCCGCCAACGCTACGCGGGTTTTCCGCCCACATGCGCGCCGGCACAGGCGACATCAAGCGCGAGCAGGAGGGCGAAGCGAGCGGTGTCCGGGTCATGACCGTGCACGGCGCCAAGGGGCTGGAAGCCGATACTGTCTTTTTGGTCGACACGGGCGGCGGCATCACCAGCGCCAGCAACCGCGATAGTGTTTTGGCGCTGGCGGCTACACCGACGGATTTCGGCCAGATCGACGCGCCGCCGCTGATTTGGCGCCAGCAGACCAGTAATGCCACGCGGCAACAGAGAAAAGCGGACGAGATTGCCGATATTGCGGCCGAGGCCGAATATGCCCGGCTTCTCTATGTCGCCATGACCCGCGCCCGCCATCGGCTTTATGTGTGCGGGATCAAGGCAGACCGGACCGCGGATGAATGTTGGTATCGGCTGGTCGAGCGCGCGCTGGTTTCCAAAAACGCCGCGCGCGACGAAGACGGCGAAATCACCGAACCGTTCCAGTGGCCCGCGCGCCCCGACAGCGGTGTTGTGACAAAACCGGGGCCGCCCGCTGATGCGGCCGCGAATGCAGATAAGGAAACGTCGCCAGCCTCCAATTCGGAATTTGTGGCGATACCCGATTGGGCAAAGGCGCCCGCCCCGTCACCGCTACCGGTTCCGGCGCCGCTGCGGCCATCGCGCGCGTTGGCGGAACCGGACACGCCCGTATCCGGCGAACAGGCGGAAGCGTTGCAACAAGGTGACGAGCCCGATCGCGCCAATGCTATGTCGCCTTCCCGCCGCGGCACGCTGATCCACGCGCTGCTTCAGCGCCTGCCCGCTGTCGAGCCATCCGCTCGCGAGCAGGCCGCCGCTACTTATCTGGAGGGAATGTTGGATGGCGATACCGGCCAGATCGGCGAATTGGTGTCGGAAACGCTCTCTGTTTTGGATGATCCTGATCTGAGCTGGTTTTTCGGGACCAACAGCCGGGCGGAAGTGGATGTTGCCGAAGAATTGATCGCTGACCTGATGACAACCGGACAAGCCAGCGCAATGGGAGGCCGAATTGACCGGTTGGTTGTTCACGAGGACCGGATCGACATAGTCGACTTCAAGACCGGCCGCCATGTGCCTGACGATCCACACAGTGCCGATGCCGCAGCAATTGGCCAGTTGGCGCTCTATCGCCATGCTGTCACACGGATTTTCCCCGGTCGAACAGTCAACACTTGGCTGGTCTGGACGGCGATCCCCCGCGCCATGCCGGTGCCGGATCGGCTGATGGATGATGCGCTGGCCCGTATCGGCATCAAGCCGGATACACCTATCTGATCGCAAACCGGCCAAGGCGGCATCATGTCTTGTCCTTGACCGGGACCGGTGCCGTTCCTACTTTCCTGCCAACACGCGGCGAGTCGCATCTGACCGCGATGAAATCCACGAAATTAACTGACTAGGAGATTCCCATGGCAACGCAGACAGTAACTGACGCCAGTTTTGAAGCGGATGTGCTTGGCGCATCCGAACCTGTTGTGGTGGACTTCTGGGCAGAATGGTGCGGCCCCTGCAAGATGATTGGCCCGCACCTTGAGGAGCTGTCCAACGAGTTGGACGGCAAGGTGAAGATCGTCAAGCTGAACGTCGATGAAAACCAGAACACCGCGATCAAATACGGCGTCCGTTCGATACCGACCTTGATCATGTTCAAGGATGGCGAGCCGGCCGATATGAAGGTCGGCGCCGTGCCCAAGAGCGATCTGCAAAAGTGGGTCGAAAACGCCGCCTGAAAAAGCGCCAATTTACCAAGTACTTAAACTGCATTGCGTCCGGTTATGTGCCGGACGCGGTGCGATATAGTTATGTATTTGACGTTTGCGTAAGCGTCAAACCAAAGAATTATGTCGGCGTCATATCGTTGGCACCAAGGACCGCGCCGGCCAGATAGAGCGAACCGCAAATCAGAACCCGCGGCGGCGGCTGTCCGGCGCTGTGCCGCACCAATTCTGCGCAGGCTTCTTCAAAACTTTCTATCGGCTGTGCCGGCAGATCGACACTCATCGCCGCAATGGCCAGATCATCCGGTGAATAGCCCGCTTCCGTGTCCGGGACAGGGATCGTCAGCGCATGGCGCGCCAGTCCGGCAAAGGGCGCAAAAAAGCCGGCCGGATCCTTCGTCGTCATCAAGCCGGTAATCAGCACCAGCGGCCGAGGGTTGCGCTCTTCCAGATCGCTCATGGTTTCAGCAAGCGCCACACCGGCCGACTGGTTGTGACCGCCATCGAGCCAGATTTCCGCGCCCTCGGGTAATTTGCCGACAAGCGACCCTGTGCTTACATTTTGCAGTCGCGCCGGCCATCGCGCACTGGTCAGACCGGATTCCATCGCCTCCGCTGACATGTGGACACCGCTGGCTCGCAAGGTTGCGATGGCGGTGCCGGCATTGATCACCTGATGATTGCCGACAAGCCTGGGCAACGGCAGATCCAGAAGCCCTGCTTCATCCTGATAGATCAGCCGGCCGTGTTCCGACCACACTGTCCAATCCTCGCCGTGGCGAAACAGCTTGGCACCGGCTGCCTGTGCCTCCACCGCGATCATCGCCATGGCATGCTCGTTTTGCGGGGCAATGACGCCGACCGAACCGCGCTTCAGGATGCCGGCCTTTTCCGCCGCAATGCCGGCAAGATCGGATCCGAGAAATTCCGGGTGATCATGGGAAACCGGCGTAATCACGCTGGCCAGCGGCTGGTCAATGACATTGGTCGCATCAAAACGCCCGCCAAGGCCGACTTCCATCAGACAATAGTCCGCCGCATTGGTGGCAAAAAGATCAAGGGCGATTGCGGTCGTGATCTCAAAATAGGTGATCTCGTCGCCATTGTTAATCGCCCGCACCCGCTCGATCGCACGGACCAGCATCTCATCGTCGACAATCCGGCCGCCTGACGGATGGCCAAGCCGGATGCGCTCGTTAAACCGCACCAGATGGGGTGATGTGTAGGCATGCACCGTGTGCCCGGCCGCCTCCAGCATCGCCCGCAGCAGGGCTTGGGTTGAACCCTTGCCGTTGGTACCGGCAATATGGATGACCGGCGGCAACCGGTCCTGTGGCCGGCCACGCCGCTCCAGCAGCGTCTCGATCCGGTCCAGTGACAGGTCGATGAGCTTGGGATGGAGCGCCGAAAGGGTCTCCAGACTGGCCGTTACCGACGGCACAATCAGTCTTTTTTCTGTTTGTCGCCGGCGGGCCTTGCTGGCTTGCGATCATCACCGGCCGAGGTCTGATCGCCGCCATCGTCCAATTGGTCTTTTGCTGCCGCCTTGTTCTTGGCCGGCTTGCGGCCAACGCTCTTTTCAGTGCCTTCGCTTGAACGCACCTTGGTAGCCCTGTTGTCTGCGCCGGATGGTTCCCTGCCCGTCCCGCTTGTGCCAACAGCGCTGGACCCGTTTTTTCCGGTGACATCGCTGCGTGCATCAGTATCCGTATCAAGACCATTTCCGCCCGCACCCGGCGCACCATCGCCGTCTGCAGCACCTGCCGGCAGCGCAGTATCTTCGATGTCGGCCAGTGGCACGGCCGGCTGACCGGTGAGCAAGCGGCAAAGACTGGCGAGGGTCGATCGCAATTCGTGGCGATGTACCACCATGTCGACCATGCCGTGTTCGCGCAGATATTCGGCGCGCTGGAAGCCATCGGGCAGTTTTTCGCGAATGGTCTGTTCAATCACCCGCGGTCCGGCAAAACCGATCAGCGCCCCAGGTTCGGCAATATGGATATCGCCGAGCATGGCGTAGGATGCGGTCACGCCACCAGTCGTCGGATTGGTCAGAACAACGATGTAGGGCAGGCCGGCTTTTTTCAGCCGCTCCACCGCAACGGTCGCGCGTGGCAATTGCATGAGCGACAGAATGCCCTCCTGCATGCGCGCGCCGCCTGACGCGGCAAACATGATAAAGGGCCGCTGTTGACCTACAGCGTGACTTGCCGCCGTAACAAAGGCCTCGCCCGCCGCCATGCCCAGCGATCCGCCCATGAAATCGAAATCCTGAACGGCGGCGACGATATCGGTGCCAAGAACCGCGCCGGTGCCAGCGATTATGGCATCGTCCAGACCGGTTTTGGCTTTTGCCGCCTTCAGACGTTCCGAGTAGCGTCGTTCATCGCGAAACTTTAAGGGATCGACCGGCGCATCCGGCATGTCGATCGGTGTCCATTTGGCGTCGTCAAACAACAGCCGCAACCGTGCATTGGCGTCGATCCGCTGGTGGTATCCTGATCCGGGAAAGACGAACTGGTTCGCCTCCAGATCCTTATGAAAGACCATTTCACCGGATTCGGGGCATTTGACCCACAAATTGTCTGGCGAGTCCCGCTTGGACAGAAGGCCGCGAATTTTGGGCCGTACAACGTTGGATATCCAGTTCACCAAAACGCTTCGCCTTATTTCGCTGCCATTTGGCGCGCAGCCCGCACGCCCTGTGACAATGCATTGACCAGTTCCGCCACCGCATCCACTGTTTCGCCGGTGGCGCGATCATCACTATCAAGACTGTCCTTGATCGCGCCAACTATGGCCGAACCGACAACCACCGCGTCGGCAGTACGTCCAATCGCTGCTGCCTGTTCGGGCGTATTCACTCCAAATCCGACAGCCACCGGTAGATCAGTGTGGCCCTTGATCCGCGCCACAGCCTGCGCCACCTGATCGGTCTGCGGCGACGCCGATCCGGTGATCCCGGTAATCGATACGTAATAGACAAAGCCCGAAGTGTTATTGAGCACCGTCGGCAGCCGTTTGTTATCGGTCGTTGGCGTTGCCAGCCGGATGAAGTTGAGCCCGGCCTTCAGCGCCGGCAGGCACAGTTCATCATCTTCTTCTGGCGGCAGGTCGACGATAATCAACCCGTCGATCCCCGCCTCGCGCGCGTCAGCCAGAAAGGCATCGACGCCATAGATATAAATCGGGTTGAAATAGCCCATCAGAACGATCGGCGTCTCGCGATCCGTTTCACGGAACCAGGCAATGTCTTCCAGCGTCTTTTTCAGCGTCTGCCCGCAGTTCAGCGCGCGCAGGCCCGCCGCCTGGATCGCCGGTCCATCGGCCATCGGATCGGAAAACGGCATCCCGAATTCGACAACATCCGCGCCTGCTGCCGGCAGGGCCTTCAGGATCTGCCGGGCGGTCTCCCGATCGGGATCGCCAGCCATCACATAGGTGACCAGCCCCGGTCGCGCTTTGGCTTGAAGCGCGGCAAACCGGTCGTCGATGCGGGAAGTGTCGGTCACAGTTCTGGCAATCCTCGTGCTCGTATTCGCTCTGGCATGTTCGGCTTTAAATCGTCACACCCAGATGCTCCGCCACGGTAAAGACATCCTTGTCGCCCCGGCCGCACAAATTCATCACGATAAGCTGATCCTTGTCCATCGTCGGTGCCAGCTTACGCACATGGGCGAGCGCATGCGAGGGTTCAAGCGCCGGAATGATGCCTTCCAGTTTGGTGCAAAGCTGAAACGCCTCCAGCGCTTCTGCATCGGTCGCCGAGACATAGGTGACACGGCCACTGTCGCGCAGCCAGGAATGCTCCGGCCCGATACCGGGATAATCAAGCCCGGCCGAGATCGAATGGCCTTCCAGTATCTGCCCATCGGGATCCTGCAACAGATATGTCCGGTTGCCGTGCAGGACACCGGGTTTCCCGGCATTGAGCGAAGCGCAATGCTCATCGCCTTCCAGCCCCTTGCCACCGGCCTCGACACCATAAATGGCGATATCCGTGTCGTCGAGGAAGGGATGGAACAGGCCGATAGCGTTGGACCCACCGCCCAGACAAGCCACCAGCGCATCCGGTAGCCGGCCCTCCGCCGCCATCATCTGTTCCCTGGTCTCATTGCCGATCACCGACTGAAAATCGCGGACCAGTTCTGGATAGGGGTGCGGTCCGGCAGCTGTGCCGATGATATAATAGGTATCCGTGACGTTGGTCACCCAGTCGCGCAACGCCTCGTTCATGGCGTCCTTGAGCGTACCGGCCCCGGCGGAAACAGCGTGGATTTCTGCGCCCAGCAGCGTCATGCGAAAGACATTCGGCTTCTGTCGTTCAGTATCGGTCTTGCCCATATAGACCACGCACGGCAACCCGAACCGTGCCGCAACAGTCGCTGCCGCCACGCCATGCTGACCGGCGCCAGTCTCGGCAATGATCCGCGTTTTCCCCATCCGCTTGGCCAGCAGGATTTGTCCCAGGCAATTGTTGATCTTGTGCGAGCCGGTGTGGTTGAGTTCGTCGCGCTTGAAATAGATTTTCGCACCCTTGCCTGCCGGGGCATCGGCGCGCACCGCTTCTGTCAGCCGTTCGGCATAATAGAGCGGACTGGGCCGGCCGGCATAATGGCTCAAAAGTCCTGAAAGTTCGGCATGAAATTCCGGATCGGCCTTCGCCGCCTTGTAGGCCTCATCCAGCTCCAGAATGTTGGGCATCAGGGTTTCGGCGACAAACTGCCCGCCATAGAGCCCAAAATGCCCGCGCTCATCCGGCCCGGAACGGTAGGTGTTGGCGGTTGATGCATGAGGCGCAGTCACGGCAGCCATCCTTTTGGTGTTACGCAGCAATCAGTTCATCGGCGGACCGTACCGCATCGATAAACCGGCCGATACGGTGCGGGTCTTTTATTCCCGGCGCGCTTTCAATCCCCGAGGATACATCAACGCCAGGTGCCCGGGTTTGGCTCAGCGCATCGGCGACATTGCCGGCATTGAGCCCGCCCGCCAGCAGCCACGGCACACCCGGACTAAATCCTGCCAGAAGCGACCAGTCGAATGTCATACCAAGACCACCCGGCCGGTTTGCCGTTTTCGGTGCCTTGGCGTCGATCAAGATCATGTCGCAGACAGACCGGTAGGCCGGCACCGCATCCAGATCGGCAGTGGTCGAGACCCCGATCGCCTTCATCGCCCGGCATCCCGTCGCAGCCCGGATCGTTGCGATTGTGACTGGCGATTCCGACCCGTGAAACTGGATCAGGTCCGGCGAAAGATTTTTCATGATCGCACGCACCTGATCAACCGACGGATCGACGGTCAGCGCGACTGTTTGCACGGCGTTCCGTCCGGCAGCACGCGCTTTTTCAAACAGCGGCGCAGCTTCATCCAGCGAGACATTGCGCGGGCTCGGCGGGAAGAAGACAAATCCTATCAACGCCGCACCCGCATCACGCGCCGCGTCCACATCGTCGGCAGTTTGCAAACCGCATGTTTTGACCAGTGTCGCCATGGCGCTGCCACTTGCATGAATCCGGTGAACTGTACAAGCAATTTGACCGCGGGACAAAAACGTTGGCTTAGGGATCTTGGGCCGCATCCGGCGTCGGAAAGTCGGCAATAATCGCCAGCAGGCGATCAATATCCTGCGGGCGGGACAGACGGTGATCGCCGTCCCGCACCAAAGTCAAAACCCCGTCGTCGTGGGCCAGCCGCTCTAGCACGCCGGCCCCGTGCCGCCATGGCACATCCGTATCCCGCATGCCTTGAATAATGTGGACCAGGCATCCGGTCTCGATCAGCCGGTCACCGAACAGATGCTTTTCCCCGTCCTCTATCAGAGCCTGCGTCAGCACATAAGGTTCATCGGAATAGTCCGACGGCTGCCGGTATTCGCCATCGCGTTTCAGGGCGGCGCGGGCGTCTGCGTCGAACAAATCCCACATCAGGTCTTTGGTCATGTCAATCGCCGGCGCGATCAGCACCAACCCGGCCAACCTGTCCGAAAAGCCGGTCTCATTCAGATGTGTGGCGAGCAGCAGCGCGATCCAACCGCCCATCGATGAACCAACAACAATTTGCGGACCTGTCGTGCACTGCTCGAACACCGCTTCGGCTTCCTCCAGCCAGCATGAGATCGTTCCCGCGGAAAACGATCCCCTGGATCGGCCATGACCGGAATAATCGAAGCGGGTACAGGCTTGCCCGGTCTCGGCGGCGAACTGATCCAGCGCTATCGCCTTGGAGCCCTCCATGTCGGATTTGAAACCGCCGAGCCAGAATAGTCCCGGCGCCTGCGGCTCATTCCCCGAGGCTGCCGGCCGCCGGCAAACGACAATTGTCCGCGCCGCAGCGCCCGCACCAACATCGAGATGTTCAAGGTCTGGGGGAATGGCCATCGCCGGTTTGCTTCTTTCGCAGTGGTGCCGGGCCCACCATAATTCAGATTAGGAAAGGGCCCAAGTTCCGCCATTGGCCCTGTTTCGGGAACAGATCAAAGCCAGCGGCGCCTGAATTTGAGCGTTTTTATAGGCAAACTGGAAGGGGCAAAAGGCGATTCTTGTTGCGTTGACGGCCTTGTGCGATAATGAACTGGCAACGCGGCCCGCAAAGAAGCCGGATTGCTTAATTGGTGACCGCAATATCTAAAAGGAGTTCAGACCATTCGCCGACCATATCGTGCACCTCCGCAAGTAAAGGAGGGCCCCCGCGTCAACGCGGAAATTACCGCCCACGAAGTTCAGCTTGTCGATCATGAGGGTACCCACCACGGCCCTGTACCGGTAGAGAAGGCGATGGATATCGCTGCCGATGTCGGTCTTGACCTTGTCGAGGTCGCCCCCAATTCCAAGCCACCTGTCGTGAAAATCCTCGACTACGGCAAATACAAATATCAGGCTCAAAAAAAGGCCGCCGAGGCCCGCAAGAACCAGAAGACGGTCGACGTCAAGGAAATCAAGATGCGGCCCAACATCGACACTCATGACTATGACGTGAAGATGCGCAACGCGCGCCGGTTCCTCGACGACGAAAACAAGGTCAAGGTGACCATGCGGTTTCGCGGTCGCGAAATGGCCCACCAGGAACTGGGTCTCGATCTCCTGTTCAAGGTTCGTGACGAATTGGGGACCATGTCCAAAGTTGAGTATCAGCCGAAGATGGAAGGCCGTCAGATGATCATGATTCTGGCACCCATTCCACTGACGCCGGCCCAACGGGCATCGCGCAAGGCACTGCAAAAGGAATTGCAGGCCAAGGAGGAAGCTGAAGCTGAAGCCGCGGCAGCTACCGAAGCGGAAAATGCCGAAGCGGAAGTTGCCGAGACGGAAGAAATTGCGGAGCCGAAAGTAGAGAGCGCCGAAAGCGCTCCGCCGGCTGACGCTGCCGCCGCGACTTAAATCGGCGAAAAATAATTGCAAGCCGTCCGCGCTGGCCACAATGGCGAATCAGCGAACGGCTTGCCATGTTGCGGGCGCATCGCTATAAGCCCGCTGCCGGATCGCCCGGCTCCGGACTATCCGGACAGGGCATGCCGTGGCGATCCCGAATGCTCATGACAGGTGTTCATGACCAGAGCCGTAATGGCTCAACCCGTCGATATTGCCGGGTTGCCGTCAGTTTGAAGGAGAGCAAAATGCCCAAGATGAAAACGAAGTCGGGGGCCAAGAAGCGATTCAAGGTCACCGCATCGGGCAAGATCAAGGTCGCCCAGGCCGGCAAACGTCACGGCATGATCAAGCGAAGCCGCAAATTCATCCGCAATGCACGCGGCACCTCGGTGCTGTCGGAGCAGGATGCGCGCGTCATTCGCAAATTTCTGCCGTATCAACGCTAGTCCAAGGGAGACAGGTTCATGTCACGAATTAAACGGGGCGTTACCGCCCATGCCCGCCACAAAAAGGTCATCAAACAGGCCAAGGGCTATTATGGCCGGCGCAAGAATACCATTCGCGTCGCCAAGCAGGCGGTCGAGAAAGCCGCGCAATACGCCTATCGCGATCGCCGGGTTCGCAAGCGCAACTTTCGCTCGCTGTGGATTCAGCGCATCAACGCCGCCGCCCGTCTCAACGGTCTGACCTATGGCCGGATGGTCGATGGTCTGAACAAGGCCGGTATCGAGATCGATCGCAAGGTTCTCGCCGATCTGGCCGTCAACGAGCCGGCAGCGTTCGCCGCATTGGCCGAGCAGGCCAAGTCGTCGCTTGTCTATCTCAAGGAAATGACACCGAACGAATTTACCGCCGCTGTTCACTAGCAGCGGCCCCGGACGGATGTTCGAAGATCAGGGGTGGCGCTGCCGCCCCTTTTTCTTTGCGCATATTCCGGCATTTCGGCTTTGCTAAATGACCACAGACCGGACACACAGACGACGTGACAACAAGGGCCCGATTGGCGGGCGGGACGATATGACTGAGAACAACGAACTGAACGCGCTGGAAGAAGGCATCGTCGCGGCAATCGCCGCTGCTGCCGACGAGCGGGCACTGGAAGAAGTCCGTATCGGTGCGCTTGGAAAAAAGGGCGCAATCTCCGAGCAGCTCAAATCCCTTGGCCGCATGACACCCGAAGAGCGCAAGGTCGCCGGGCCAATCCTCAACGGCCTGAAAAACAGTATCGGCGCGGCGATCGAGGCGCGCCGGTCTGATTTGGCCAATGCTGCGCTGGAAAACCGCCTCAAAACCGAGCGCCTCGATGTCACCTTGCCAGTGCGGCCCGAACAGACCGGTTCGGTGCATCCGGTAACGCAAGTATGGGAAGAGGCGATCGCCATATTCGCCGCCATGGATTTCGATGTCGCCGAAGGCCCGCATATCGAAAGCGACTGGTACAATTTTGGCGCCCTCAACATGCCCGACGACCATCCGGCGCGGCAGGAGCATGATACGTTTTATTTCAACGCCAAGCCCGGTTCTGATGAGCGCAAGGTGCTGCGCACCCACACCTCGCCGGTGCAAATACGTACCATGGAAAATTCCACCCCGCCGATCCGCGTCATCGCGCCAGGCCGCACTTTCCGCTCCGATTCCGACATGACCCACACACCGATGTTTCATCAGATCGAAGGGTTGGTCATCGACGGGGGCACCCATATGGGCCACCTGAAAGGTTGCCTGGAAGCCTTCTGCAAGGCCTATTTCGAGGTGGATGAGGTCAAGATGCGCTTCCGCCCCTCGCACTTTCCGTTCACCGAACCGTCGATGGAGGTCGATATCGGTTGCTCATGGGAAGACGGCGAACTGAAGATCGGCGTCGGCGACAGCTGGATGGAGATTTTGGGCTCCGGTATGGTCCACCCCAATGTCATCCGCGCCGGCGGGCTCGATCCCGATCGCTATCAGGGCTTCGCCTTCGGCATGGGCATCGACCGCGTCGCCATGTTGAAATACGGCATGCCGGACTTGCGCGCCTTCTTCGAGGCCGATATCCGCTGGCTGCGCCACTACGGTTTCTCAGCCCTCGATGTGCCGACGCTTGCCGAGGGGTTGAGCCGATGAAGTTCACACTCTCATGGCTGAAGGATTTCCTCGATACGGACGCATCCGCATCCGAAATCGCCGATGTGCTGACCGGCATCGGTCTGGAACTGGAATCCCTGCACGATCCGGCAGACGAACTCGCACCCTTCACCATCGCTCGCGTTATTGAGGCGCGCCAGCATCCCAATGCCGACCGGTTGCGCGTCTGCATAGTCGACACCGGCAACGGCGGCGATCCGGTGCAGGTGGTGTGCGGCGCGCCCAATGCCCGCACCGGCCTGATCGGCGTTTTCGCGCCCGCCGGCACCCATATTCCCGGCACTGGTATGGACCTGAAACCCGGCGTCATACGCGGCGAGGCGTCAAACGGCATGTTGTGTTCGGAGCGCGAATTGCGCATTTCCGACGATCACGACGGGATCATCGATCTGCCCGAGGATGCGCCGCTTGGCGCGAATTTCGCCGACTATGCCGGCCTGTCCGATCCGGTGATCGATATCGGCGTCACCCCCAACCGGCCCGATGCCCTGGGCATCTATGGCATTGCCCGCGATCTGGCCGCCAAGGGCATCGGCACCCTGAAGCCATTCGTCGCCACCCCGGTTGCAGGCGCGTTCAAAAGCCCGATCGCCGTCAGCCTGAAATTCGACGATCCCGACAACGCCCCCTGTCCACTCTTCGTCGGACGCTATATTCGCGGCGTGAAAAACGGCCCCTCGCCGGCCCGCATCCAGCGACTGCTGCGCGCCGTAGGTTTGCGGCCAATTTCTGCGCTGGTCGACATCACCAACTTCATGACCTTGGCCTATGGCCGACCGCTGCACGTCTTCGACGCCGACAAGGTTACCGGCAACATCCATGCCCGGCTGGCCAATGCCGGTGAGGAAATCGCCGCGCTGGATGGCAAGACCTACACCCTCGACGACACCATGACGGTGATTGCCGACGACAATATCGCTGAAGCTATCGGCGGCGTGATCGGTGGCGAGCCGTCGGGCTGTTCGGATGAAACCGTCAATGTGTTCGTGGAATCGGCATGGTTTGACCCGATCCGCACCGCCAAAACCGGCCGTCGGCTGGCGGTCATTTCCGATGCCCGCTATCGGTTTGAGCGCGGCGTCGATCCATTTTTTACGCAACCCGGCGCGGAAATCGCCACGCAGATGATCCTCGACCTGTGCGGTGGCGAGGCCTCCGAGCTGGTGGTCGCCGGAACGCCACCGATGCGTGGTGCGACATTCGATCTGCGACTTGACCGGGTGAAGACGCTGGCCGGTGTCGATATCCCCGCTGACATCCAGCTCGATATTCTGGCCCGCCTTGGCTTTGAGGCTGCCGCCGAACCCGATGCCGCCAACAAGGTCTCCATCGCCATTCCACCGTGGCGGCCGGACGTTCATGGCGAGGCCGATCTGGTGGAGGAGATCACCCGCATCCATGGCTTCGACAAGATCGAACATGTCGCCCTGCCGCGCCTGCGCGATGTCGCCAAACCCTCGATCACCCTGTTGCAGCGCCGCCGCTTCAACACGGCCCGGGCGCTCGCCGCCCGTGGTCTCAACGAAGCCGTCACCTGGTCATTCCTGCCGGCCAATCAGGCCGAACTGTTCGGCGGCGGCCAGGCGGAGCTGCAACTGGGCAATCCCATCTCCACCGAACTCTCCGACATGCGGCCTTCGCTTTTACCCAACTTGATCGCCGCTGCCGGCCGCAACGCCGCGCGCGGCTTTGCCGATCTGGCGATGAGCGAGGTGGGGCAGGTTTATCACGGCGATGAGCCCGACGATGAGCATCTCCACGCATCCGGCATCCGCGCTGGCAACACCACGCCGCGCCACTGGTCCGGCCCGCCGCGCCCTGTCGATATCTACGACGCGAAGGCCGATGCGTTGGCTGCCCTTGCTGCGGCCGGCGCGCCAGTCGCCAATCTCCAGACCGTGGCCGAGGGCCCCGATTGGTATCACCCCGGCCGCGTTGGCACGCTGCAACTGGGCCCCAAGATCAAGCTGGCCCATTTCGGTGAAGTGCATCCGCGTGTGTTGGCGGCGCTCGATGTCGCCGGCCCGATGGTCGGCTTCGAAGTAGTACTCGACGCGATTCCGCAGCCGCGCGGCGCCAAGAAAACACGGCCGGCACTCGGCGCCTCCGATCTTCAGCCGGTGACCCGCGATTTCGCATTTGTCGTCGATGATGATGTGGCCGCCGGCGCGCTTATCCGCGCCGCCAGGGGGGCTGACAAGGTGCTGATCACTGCCGTATCGGTGTTCGACCTGTTCGCCGGCGCATCAATCGGCGAGGGCAAGACTTCGATTGCCATCGAGGTGACCCTGCAACCGCGCGAACGGACGCTGACAGATGCCGAAATTGAATCGGTCAGCGGTAAAATCGTCGCGGCAGTGGAAAAGGCAACCGGCGGCACGCTGAGGGGTTGACCGGCGGCGGCTCACCAGACTGATTAGCGCTGGGGACGGGTCTGGGAATTCATGTGAATTGTCACAGACCTGCCACATGATCAGTCAGTGATATCAATCGCTTATCCGATGTGCACGCTACGTTCTGCCACACTGTGGCGAAAGAACGGGGCAGGAACACTGGACGATATTAGACAGCCGGTAATTTTCGATAATGTTGGTGTCAAGCGATCGCGTCCATCGCCTCGTCGGACAGCGTGCCCGGCACAATCGTAACCGGGATCGGGAATTCGCCTGATCCCTTGCTGACAATTGCTGAAATTAGCGGGCCGGGGCCTTCGGATGCTTCCGAGGCGCCGAGAACCAGGACGGAGATATCCTCGTCCTCATCGATGGCGTTGATTACCTCGTCGGCCCGCCGGCCCTCGCGGATCACCACTTCAGCCTCGATGTTGGAGGCATCGCGCACCATATCGCTATACCGGTGCAGGATTTCGTCGGCCTCTTCCATCGCCTCGGCGCGGCGAATGTCCTCCACCCCCAGCCAGTGCTGAAAGTCCCCCGGCTCGATGACATACAGCATTGCCAGCCCACCGCCCGTCCTGGCCGCGCGCTTGGCGGCATAGACGGCGGCGCGGGCGCATTCGGGCGATTCGTCGATCACCACCAGAAATTTCCGGCTGTGACCGGCCTCGCTGGCGCGGCGTGGTCGCATCATGGGCTCATGCTGCCATTGGTCGGCGTTGCGGGCAAGCACTTCTGTCGATGGTCACCAGCGCAATTTCAACCCACTGTGCGCAGCAGCCCGACGATATCCTTGACCGCATCCATGTTGGGCGCGGCGATGGCATCGGCCCGCTGCGCGCCGTCAGCCAGCACGCTGTCGATATGATCGGGATTGTCCATCAGCCGCCGCATTTCCGCGCTGATCGGGCCAAGCTTGTCGATCGCCAGCTCCGCCAGCGCCGGTTTGAAGGCCGAAAATTGCGCGCCACCATATTCGGTCAGCACATCAGCAACGCTGCGCCCGGCAAGAGCGGCAAAAATGCCGACAAGGTTGGCCGCCTCCGGCCGTTCTTCCAGTCCCTTGGGTTCAGATGGCAACGCGTCGGGGTCGGTGCGGGCCTTGCGAAATTTTTGCGCGATCAGATCGGCATCGTCAGTCAGATTGACCCGGGTAAAGTCCGATGCTTCCGATTTTGACATTTTGCGCGATCCATCACGCAGGCTCATCACCCGCGTCGCCGGCCCGCTGATCACCGGCTCAAGCAGCGGAAAGAAAGCCTCGCCATGGCCCAGCTCAGTGATGCGCTCGGCAAAATCACCGTTGAATTTTTGCGCAATGTCGCGGGCAAGCTCCAGATGTTGTTTCTGGTCCTCGCCCACCGGCACATGGGTCGCCCGATAAGCCAGAATGTCGGCGGCCATCAGGTTGGGATAGACGAACAGGCCGGTCGAGGCGTTTTCGCGGTTCTTGCCGGCTTTTTCCTTGAATTGCGTCATCCGGTTCAGCCAGCCGAGCCGCGCCACGCAGTTGAATACCCACGCAAGCTCTGCGTGGGCCGACACCTGGCTCTGGTTGAAGATGATGCTGGTTTTTGGATCGAGACCGCAGGCCAGATACGCCGCCGTCACTTCGCGGATATTGTCGGCCAGCGCCTTGGGGTCCTGCGCCACGGTGATGGCGTGCAAGTCGACCACGCAATAAATGCAGTCGTGGGTCTCCTGCAGGGCGATCCAGTTCACCATGGCGCCCAGATAATTACCCAGATGAAGCGTATGGGTCGGCTGCATGCCGGAAAACACCCGGTTTGGAAATTCAGTCATAGGAAAATGTCGGTCCTGTCTGTGGACGGTTGAACAGGGGCCGGGAACAGCCGTTTGCAGCCCGGCGCGCCTTATCGCGGATGCACCCGCCACATGCAAGGCAAAGGCGTAGTGTACCCGGTGCGGGCCGCATTCGATCTGTGATTACTGGCCCGTCAGCCGCCGCAGATCGCCAAGCCGCGCCGCTCCGGTGATCTGCGCGCCAGCGAAGTAAATCGCGGCGCCAGCAACCACCAGTCCACCAAGGGCCATCACCTGTTTAAGGAAACCGGCATCGGGCGCAAAGACCGGGCCGAGCCAGCGCAACCCGAGCCACAGCGTGCCGGCCATGATCGCCGCGCACACCGCAATCAGCACTACCCGCCGCACGGTTGCCGGCGCATATGTCCAGTGGCCGCGCGCGATCAGGATCGTGGCAAGGAAGACCGCGTTGACCCATCCCGCCACCGAAGTCGCGATGGCGATCCCCGCCTCGGCCAGTACCGGGAACAGAGCCAGGCTCAACACTACATTGATCGCCATGGTGACGAAGGCCACCTTCATCGGAGTCTTGGTGTCCTCGCGGGCAAAAAATCCGGGCGAAAACACTTTCACCAGAACGAAGGCCGGCAGGCCAAGCGCGAAATAGCCGAGCGCCCGCGCCGTCGTGGTTGTAGTCTGTACATCGAATGCACCGCGCTCAAACAGCACCCGCACTATGGCCTCCGGCATGATCGCGATTGCCGCTGCCGCTGGCACGGTGAGAAACAGTGCGAACTCCAGCGCCCGGTTTTGCAAGGCCGTTCCCTCTTCAAACCGCTCACCCTTCAGCGCCCGCGACAGTTCCGGCAGCAGCACCACGCCAACCGCGATGCCAACGACTCCCAGTGGCAACTGGTAGATGCGGTCGGCATATTGCAGTGTGGATATCGCCCCAGCCTGCTGGCTGGCGATGATCTGACCGATGAACAGGTTGATTTGCGTGATCCCCCCGGCCAGTGCCGCCGGTGCGGCCAGCACCAGAAGCCGGCGCACAGCCGGCGTCAGAGCGGGCCGTTTCAGCCGCAGCGTGAAGCCAGCTTTGCGTAGTGCGACCGCCACTAAAAGCAGTTGGGCCAGCCCGGCGGCAAACACCCCCCACGCCATCCACAGGCCGACCGCAGCGGCGGGAATGTCCGACATTAGCGCGCTGGTCAGCACACCAATCAGGATAATGTTCAACAGGACCGGCGCAAAGGCCGCGGCGAAATAGCGGTGCAGGGCGTTGAGAATGCCCGAGATCATCGCCATCAGCGACATGCAGGCGAGATAGGGAAACATGATCCGTGACAGGGTGACAGTCAGGTCAAATTTGGCCCCGTCGCCGACAAAGCCCGGCGCAATCAGCGTCGAGACAAAGAACGGTGCGGTCAGTTCCACCAACGCCGTCAAAACCAGAAGTATTGCGAATAGCGCGCCCAGAACGTCGTTGGCAAACCGCCGCGCCCCGTCCGCACCCTCTTCCTCCAGCGCTCTGGAGAACAGCGGGATAAACGCAGTGTTGAACGCCCCTTCTGCAAACAGCCGGCGGAACAGGTTGGGAAACCGGAAGGCCGCATAAAATGCGTCGGCCACCGGCCCGGCGCCGAGCGTCGCGGCGATCAGGATTTCCCGAACAAAGCCAAGCACACGGCTGGCCATGGTATTGGAGCCGACGGTCAGAAAATGGCGGACCAGGCTCACGATGCCGGCTGCTTGCTGGGCAATTTGGCAGCGCGAGGCGCGGATTTGCCGGCGCTGACCTTGGCGCGGCTTTTAGCCGAAGCGTCCGCGTTCCTGGATGCTGTAGACTTGGCCACCGTCGGTTTGGCTGGTTTTTTCGCCATTTTGTTGTTCGTAATCGTCTCAATAAGCGTCTTGCGAATGCGCCCCTGTCGGGTTTTTTCCTGAAGTTTCCCGCCAGTGAGGTTCGTCACGTAGAAATTGTCCCGAACTCGCTCACCGAATGTTGCGACATGGGCCGAACCGATATTGAGATTGAGATCGGCCATCGCCCGGGTGAGATCGTAGAGCAGGCCGACCCGGTCGAGGCACTGGATCTCGATAACCGTGTACTGGTTGGAATAATCATTCTCAAAAACGACACTCGGCTCCACGGTGAACGCCTCGCGCCGCGACGGGGCGCGATGCCGCCGCGCCATGGCATCGGGTAATGCCACCGTACCGGCCAGCGCCTTTTCGATCAGCGCGGTAATCTGATTGCCCCGACGGACTTCGTCGCGATCCTCGTCGAAGGCCCGCGACACAATAATCGTGTCCAGCGCCCGCCCGTCACTGGTGGTGAATATCTGCGCGTCGACAATATTGGCATCGGACGCCGAGCAGGCCCCCGCGATCAGGGTCAGCAGGCGCGGATGGTCAGGGGTCAGAACCGTGATCTCGGTCACCCCTTCAAAGGCCATCGGGTTGATGTCAAAGGCGACGCGCTCATCGGCGGCATCGGCATCACGGATCAGTTCGGCGTGCCGTGTCTGCCTGTCGGTGTCGACCCGCAGCCAATAGGCCGGGTGATGCAGGTCGAAAATACGCCCGCGATCCGCTTCGCTCCAATCGGCTAACTGATCGCTCAGAGCTGCCTTGGCTCGTGCCACATTTTCATCGCGCGAGCCGGCATTGAATCCGCCCGTCAGGATCGGTTCGGTCTCATAATAAAGCGTTCGCAACAGCTGACCCTTCCAGCCGTTCCACACGCCAGGACCGACGGCGCAGATATCGCACACCGTCAACACCAGCAGCAGCTTCATCCGATCCATGCTTTCCACGATCTGCGAAAAATCGAGGATCGTCTTGCGGTCGGAAAGATCACGTGACTGGGCAAAGATCGACATGGTCAGGTGCTGTTCGACCAGCCAGCTGACCAACGCCGTCTGTTTTGGATTAAGGCCAAAGCGCGGACATAGTTTGCGCGCCACTTTCGCACCCGCAATCGAATGATCTTCCAGTCGCCCCTTGGCGATATCGTGCAGGAACAGCGCCACATAAAGCGGCACCCGGTCCTTGATGGAGGCGAATATCTTGTGGCTCAGGGGATGGTCATCGCCCCGCTCGCCGTTTTCCACTTCCGACAGAACGCCGAGCGAGCGGATCGTATGCTCATCGACCGTGAAATGGTGATACATGTTGAACTGCATCATCGCCACGACTTTACCGAATTCGCGGACAAATCGGCCAAGCACGCCGGTCTCGTTCATCCGCCGCAACACGGTTTCCGCATTGGTCTTCGATGTCAGAATTTCAATAAACAGCCTGTTGGCTTCCGGATCGTTCTGCACCTTTTTGTCGATCAGTTTCAGCGATTGCGTCATCAGCCGTGTGGCATCGGGATGGAATGCATGGTTGCCCTTGCCGGCGATCTGGAAAATGCGGATCATATTGACCGGATCGCGGATAAAAACATCCGGACCAGCGGCATTGATGCGACCGTTTTCCAACACAAAATCCGATGTACCGGCCAGTTTCCGGCGGCGACGGGTCAACGTCGGCAGGAATCGGTTTAGCCCCTGATTTTTCTTGGTTTCGCGCTCTTCCAGCGCTGCGCACACGATCCGCGTCAGGTCGCCGACATCCTTGGCGACCAGAAAATAGTGTTTCATGAACCGCTCAACGGCACTTTGTCCGGGATGTTTTTGATAGCCCAGCCGCTGGGCAATCTCCGGCTGCATGTCGAACGAAAGCCGCTCCTCGGGCCGGCCGGCCAGAAAATGCAAATGGCACCGCACCGCCCACAAAAAGTCTGAGCATTTGCGAAATAGTCGATGTTCGTGGGCCGACATCAGCCCGGCCTCCACCAGCGCTTCACCGCCCTTTTCGGCGTGGTAGGAATATTTGGCGAGCCAGTAGAGCGTTTGCAGATCGCGCAAACCGCCTTTGCCATCCTTAATATTCGGCTCGACCCGATACCGTGTCGCGCCGGACCGGCGATGCCGCGCGCCGCGCTCGGCAAGCTTGGCGGCGATGAATTCCGGCGCCGTTCCCGAAACGATATCCTTGTCAAATCGCACCAGGAATTCGCCGTAAAGATCCTCATCGCCACACAGGCGACGCGATTCCAGCAAGGCGGTTCGGATGGTCATATCCTCGCGCCCGCCACGTATACATTCGCCGATTGTGCGGGTGCTGTGACCGACTTTCTGGCCCAGATCCCACAGCATGTAGAGCACATATTCCGTGATGCTCTCCGACCACGGCGTTGCCTTGTAGGGAAACAGGAACAGCAGATCGATATCGGAGCCCGGTGCCAGCGTCGCACGGCCATAGCCGCCAACGGCTACAATCGTCAGTCGCTCGGCCGCCGACGGATTGCTGGCGCGATAGATCCGCTTGCAGGCAAAGTCGAACAACGCCCTGATGATGGCATCTTCCAGAACCGACAACCGTTGGGCGCAAGCCAGCCCCTTGCCATCGAACTCCAGCTGCACGCGAACGCTCTCCCGGCCCTCACAAAGCGTGTCTTTCAGATAACTAAGGATATCGGCGCGAACCGCAGCCGAAGATGGGTCGCGATCCCCGGAAATCCGGTCAAATTCCGCGTCGAGCATGGCGCATGTCGCGATCTTGATCGTCTTTCGCGGCTTTTTGGTTTTTGGGGGCGCACTCACGCGGCAAAATCCGGTCTTGGGTTTGGCCCGCCATCACCGGCGGTGTGCTTGCCTAACCGGGTCCAGTCGCGAACACAATTGGCCCCAACACCGCTCATGATTTCTGCTTCCGGGCGGTTTTCAGCGTGTAGAGCGCATCCAGCGCTTGCCGTGGCGACAGCGCGTCGGGATCAAGCTCATCGAGCGCTTCAAGGGCCGGATCGACCGATGGCAAGTCGGGTATTTTGTAATGCACTGTGGCGGAAAACAACGGCAGGTCTTTGGCGATATCCCGCGGACCCCGATGGCGGTCGCCGTCCTCTAGCTTTTCCAGTACGCCGCGCGCCCGCGCAATCACCGCATCAGGCAGTCCAGCCAGCCGCGCCACTTGAATACCATAGGAACGATCGGCGGCGCCGGCCACGACCCGGTGCAGGAATACCACGTCTCCATCCCACTCCTTGACCTGTACAGTCGCCAGATCTAGCCGATCGAGCCGGGCAGCAAGTGCGGTAAGTTCATGATAGTGCGTGGCAAACAGCGCCCGGCAGCGATTGACGTCGTGCAGGTGTTCGATTGTCGCCCACGCAATCGAAAGGCCGTCGAATGTCGCCGTACCACGCCCGATCTCGTCAAGTATCACCAGTGCCCGTTCGCTGGCCTGGTTGAGGATCGCCGCGGTCTCCACCATCTCAACCATGAAGGTCGATCGGCCCCGCGCCAGATCATCGGCGGCACCGACACGCGAGCACAAGGCATCGACAATGCCGATATGAGCCGAAGCCGCCGGTACAAAGGATCCGCTTTGGGCCAGCACCACAATCAGCGCCGCCTGCCGCAGGAATGTCGACTTGCCAGCCATGTTCGGTCCGGTGATCAGCCAGATGCGGCCAATTTGGTCGCGTGATGGTTTCTTTGCCGACACCGCCGCATCAGTACCGGGTTGGTCCTCATTTTCGCCGGCACTCGGCCGTCCGCCCGGACCCAGCGCGCAATCATTGGCCACAAACGCCTGCGCGGTTTGTTTCAGCGCCGCTTCCACAACCGGATGCCGCCCGGCGGCGATATCCAGCGCCATCGAACCATCGACTATTGGCCGCACATAGGCGTTTTGCGCCGCCATTTCGGCATGGGAGGCGGCCACGTCCAGAATGGCGAGCGCCTCGGCTCCGGCGCGGATTTCGGCGGTCGCAGCGGCAACATCGGCGCACAATTCGTCAAAGACCGCCAACTCAAAGCGTAGCGCCCGGTCGGCGGCGCCGGCAATTTTCTGTTCCAGTTCGGCCAGTTCCGTCGTGTTGAATCGCACCGCGTTGGCCAGGGTCTGGCGGTGAATGAAAAAATTCTCATCATCGCCTGCGCGCAAGGTTTCGGCGTGGATCGCGGTGACGTCGACAAAATAGCCCAGCACATTGTTGTGCCGGATCTTCAGCGACTTGATACCGGTCTTTTGCGCATAGGCGGCCTGCAGACTTGCCACCACTTTGCGGCTTTCATCGCGCAGATCACAGGCCTCATCCAGATCATTGCGATAGCGGCGCTGCACAAAGCCACCATCGTTGCGCATTACCGGCAGCGTGTCGGACAGGGCAGCAGTCAGCCGTTCTTCCAGCGGACCGGGTAAGCTTTGCAGGGCTGCGACAGCCTCGCCCAGCAGTTCGGGGAGCCGGGCCGTGCCGTTGGCCGGCTGCTCGCAAAACTGGCGAGCAAGCTCACGGCCGGCGGCGAGCCCATCCCGCACCGCACCCAGATCGCGTGGGCCGCCGCGCCCGAGCGCCAGTCGGCTCATCGCCCGCATTATGTCCGGTGCTGATTTCAGGCTGCTGCGCACTTTTTCGCGCTGGGGTGTATTGTCATGAAAATGGGAAACGGCATCAAGCCGGGCATTGACCGGCGCCGGATCACACAAGGGCGCGGCAATCTGCCGGGCAAGCAGGCGCCGGCCCGCCGAAGTGACTGTTTTGTCGATGGTAGCAACAAGACTGCCGGCGCGCGAACCGGAAAGGGTCTGGAACAGTTCAAGATTGCCCCGCGTCGCCGGGTCGATGGTCAGAACCTGATTGGCTTGATCGCGTTTTGGCGGCGATATTGGCGGACGGGCGGCAATCTGTGTTTTCTCGACATAAGAGACAACCGCCGCCGCCGCCGCCAGTTCCGCCCGGCTGAATGCGCCGAAACTGTCCATTGTTGCGACATCGAATTGGCTGCACAGCCGGTCTGATGCGGTCACCGAGTCAAAAAACGACCCGGCAAGCAGCGTCTCCGACCCGTTACAGTCGGTAATCGCGCCGCGCACCGCCGCATCGGCCCACAGCCGCTCCGGCACCAGAATTTCGCGCGGGTCGATTTGCGCCAGAACAGTTCCCAACCCGCCAGTCGGTACTGGCCCGGTCCGGAATTCGCCAGTAGAAATGTCGATCCAGGCAATAGCTTCGCGATAGGTACCGGGGCCTTGCCCGCCAGTCCTGCTATCGCTCGCCCGGTTGCCAATGGCGCAATAAGCGGCAAGAAAACTATTCCGCCCCTCGTCGAGCAAGCTGTCTTCGGTGATCGTGCCGGGGGTCACCAGCCGCGTCACCTCCCGGCGCACCACGGCCTTGGCGCCTCGTTTGCGAGCGGCAGCCGGATTTTCTGTCTGCTCACAAACAGCGACGCGAAAACCGGCGGCAATCAGTCTTTGCAGATAATCGTCGGCGGCATGAACCGGCACGCCGCACATGGGGATATCGGCGCCCAGATGTTTGCCGCGTTTGGTCAATGTGATGCCAAGCGCCCGCGATGCAGTGGCCGCATCGTCAAAGAACAGCTCGTAAAAATCACCCATCCGGTAAAACAGCAAGCTGTCGGGATTGGCCGCCTTGATCTCGATATACTGCGCCATCATCGGGGTTGGGGCCGCTGGTTTCGGCTCGGGAACAGTATCTGTCCCGGCATTTTTACCGGATTTATTTGATGACGCGGTGGCGCTGCGCGGGTTCATCGGTCAGTGGTAGCAGAAAGCGGGTCACAATCGCCACAATCCATCGCCGCTTGGCGCGTGGATATCCCCGGTGTGATGCGGCAGACTTGCGGAGGCGGCCGCTTGTCATCGAACTGGACATAAACACGCACTTGCGGCAACCGGGCCGGAGCGCTACTTCAGGTCGGCATGTGGCGGATGTGGGAGGTCGGTATGGACCCGGAAGTAATCCTTGACCGGCGGCGGCTGCGCCGGCGAGCCAGTTTCTGGCGGGTTTCCGCCTTCGCCCTGGCCGCTATCGCTATTGTTGCACTGGTTATCGCCGCCGGCGGTATTGACGGATCGGTACGGCGCGCCCAGGTCGCCGAAATCGCCGTATCCGGATTTATCGACACCAACCCCGATGCCGTTGAAAACATCGCCGCCGCTGCCAAGGCCGACGCGGTCAAGGCGATAATCCTGAAAATCAATTCACCTGGCGGCGCGGCTTCCGGCGGCGAAGCGCTGTACCAGGTGGTCCGCAAGGCCGCCGCCAAAAAGCCGGTTGTCGCGGTCATCGAAGGGCTCGGCGCATCCGGTGCCTATATGACGGCCATTGCCGCCGATCGTATCATCGCCCGCGAAAGCGCGCTGACCGGTTCCATTGGCGTGATTTTGCAGTTTCCCAATGTCGAGGAGCTTTTGGGCAAAATCGGCGTACAATATCATTCCATTAAAAGCGCGCCTTTGAAGGCCGCGCCGGATATGTTTTCAACGCCGGACCCTGCGGCTGTCGCCGTTATGCAGGCCATAGTCGATGACACGTTCGACTGGTTCGTCGGCCTTGTCGCCGACCGCCGCAAGCTGACCGACAGCGAAGCCCGCCGCCTCTCAGATGGCCGCATATATACCGGCCGCCAGGCGCTGCAAACGGGGCTGATCGATGCCCTTGGCGGCCTGTCCGATGCCCGCGACTGGCTGGCCGCGGAAAAGGATATTTCCAAGGACCTGCCGGCGGTTAACTGGGATCAGACCGAGACACCGTTTGGCATCCCGGTGGTTCGGGCAACGGCCATTGTAGCCCGCCTGTTTGGTGTCGATGCGGCGCTGGTGCCAGCGGTCGAACGGATGATGCAGGGTCATCTGTTGGTTGACGGCCTATTGCTGGTTTGGCACGTTCCCTCAGGTACGGGCGCTGAAAAATGATTAGCAGCCAAATAATCTGGAAATACAGGACAGACGACAAACGCGGCCGAGGGGGTCCAGTATGATCAAATCCGAATTGGTCCAGAATATCGCAGAACGCAATCCGCATCTTTACCAGCGCGATGTCGAGCACATCGTCAATGCGGTTCTGGAAGAAATCGTCACCGCCCTGTCACGTGGTGACCGGGTTGAATTGCGCGGATTTGGGGCGTTTTCCGTCAAAAATCGCCCGGCCCGCATTGGCCGCAATCCACGCACCGGCGAAAAGGTCGAGGTAGATGAAAAATTCGTGCCGTTTTTCAAGACCGGTAAGGAAATGCGCGAACGCATGAACAGCGGAAACCCCTGATATGCTGTCGCAGTTCACGGTGTTGATCAAATGGGCAGTGTTGCTGCCAGTGCTGTTATTGGCGGCGCTCTTTGCCGTTGCCAACGATCATGTTGTCCAATTCCGGTTCAATCCGCTAGATTCTGCCGATTCTGCATCGCAAATCGAATTGCCGCTTTATCAAATTGTCATGGCTGCTTTTGTCATCGGCGCACTGTGCGGTGCATTCACTGCCTGGAACGGCCAGCGGAAATATCGCCGCAAGGCCCGAGTCCAGTCCGGTGAAGCGGCAAAATGGCAAGCCCGCGCCGAACAGGCGGGCGATGTGCCCCGGTCACCATCGGCAACATTGCTGCCCGGGCCAGATATGCGATAGTCCCGCCGCGAAGCGAATTCAGCCGGCCCCGGTCTTGATATTGCCGCCAGACAAGAGTACATGTTGCACAACATCTCGAAGACTTGATCGAGAGTGGGTCCGGCCGGTCCCGCTCTTTTTTTGTTTTTGAGATCGGATTTGGTTTTTAACCGGGCTGGCGCCACCTCGCGCCAACCATAAGCCAGAAGAGCGAACAACACCGCATGGGTGAGCGCCGCGTGACGCGCGAAAATGGACTGGAAGCCCGCATTGCGGCAATCGCCGAACCGGTTGCCGCAGGCCTTGGGCTTGAGCTTGTGCGCGTGCGCACCTCCGGCCTTGGTGGAATGACCGTACAGATCATGGCCGAGCACGCTGATCACACCATGGGCGTGAAAGATTGCGAGCAGCTCTCCCGCGACCTGTCGCCGGCACTTGATGTCGCCGATGTTATTGACCGGGCCTATAATCTCGAAGTGTCGTCGCCCGGTATCGACCGGCCACTGACGCGCCTTGGCGATTTCGAGGAATGGTCTGGCCATGTTGCGAAAATTGAACTGGCCGTGCCCCGCGATGGCCGCCGCCGGTATCGCGGTGTTCTGATAGGCGTTCGCGACGACACTGTCGGCATCCGGCTTATCGCTACCGAGCCATCGGAAAAGGCGACAAAAAAGGGCGCCAGGCGAAATAAGAAGGCGTCGGCCGATATTAATATCGACGCTATTACGGATGCCGGGAATGTTGTCGACGAGCCGGAATTCTGGCTTCCAGTTGCAGAAATTGATGAGGCCAAACTGGTCTTGACCGACGCGTTGATTGCCGCTGTAACCGCTGCGGCGCCAGATCAGGACATACCGGCGGCCGGTTAATCGCCGGTTGCCGGAACTACATGCCCGGCAGTGCCGGATTTGAAGGAAGATCACAGGGATAATTGGCCCGAACAGCGTTTTATTCGGGTCGACCGGCCAAATAGGGCCAGAAATCAAAACGTGTCGTAGGGAATGGAGCACCAGCCATGGCCGTCAGCGCCAACAAACTTGAACTGATCCAGATTGCGGACGCGGTTGCGCGTGAAAAATCGATCGACAAGGAAATTGTCATCGCCGCAATGGAAGACGCCATTCAAAAAGCCGCCCGGTCCCGCTACGGCGCCGAGACGGATATCCGTGCCGACATTGATCCGAAATCCGGCGAAATTCACCTTCAGCGGCTGATGGAAGTGGTCGATGAGCCGGAAGATTTCGCCACCCAGATTTCGCTGGATGAAGCGCGCGAGCGCAATCCCGCGGCCAAGACCGGTGATTTTTTATCCGAACCTTTGCCGCCGCTGGAATTTGGCCGGGTTGCCGCTCAATCGGCCAAGCAGGTGATCATGCAAAAGGTGCGGGACGCCGAGCGCGATCGCCAGTTTGAAGATTACAAGGACCGGATCGGCGAGATCATCAACGGTTCGGTCAAGCGGGTCGAATATGGCAATGTCGTCGTCGACCTCGGGCGCGGCGAGGCGATTATCCGCCGAGATGAATTAATCCCGCGCGAAAATTTCCATTATGGCGACCGGGTGCGCGCCTACATCTATGATGTGCGCCGCGAACAACGCGGACCGCAGATTTTCCTGTCCCGCACCCATCCGCAATTCATGGCGAAGCTGTTCACCATGGAAGTGCCGGAGATCTATGACGGTATCATCGAATTGCGTTCCGTGGCCCGCGACCCTGGCTCCCGCGCCAAGATCGCCGTCCTGTCCAACGACAGCGCCATCGATCCGGTCGGTGCCTGTGTCGGTATGCGCGGCAGCCGCGTGCAGGCCGTTGTCGGCGAACTGCAGGGCGAGCGTATCGATATCATTCCCTGGTCGCCCGATGCGGCGACATTTATCGTCAACGCCCTGCAACCGGCCGAAGTCACTAAGGTTGTTCTGGATGAGGACGCCGAGCGTATCGAGGTTGTCGTCCCGGACGATCAATTGTCGCTCGCCATCGGCCGGCGCGGGCAAAATGTCCGGCTCGCCTCGCAATTGACCGGCTGGGACATTGATATCCTGACCGAGGATGAAGAATCCGAGCGCCGCCAGAAAGAATTTGCCGATCGCACTGATCTGTTCACCGAGGCGCTCGATGTCGACGAAATGGTCGCCCAGCTTCTGGCCTCGGAAGGCTTTGCCTCCGTTGAAGATGTTGCGTTTGTCGAATCCGCAGAAATGTCTTCCATCGAGGGATTTGACGAGGAAACGGCGCAAGAGCTGCAAACCCGGGCCCGCGAGCATCTGGACGCCCAGGAGGCGGCCCAGGATGAAGAACGCAAGAAGCTTGGTGTTGCGGACGAATTGAAAACCGTGCCTGGCGTCACCACCGCCATGCTGGTTGCATTCGGCAAGGACGAAATCCGCAGCGTCGAGGATCTGGCCTACTCTGCAACCGACGATCTCACCGGCTGGACCGAGCGCAAGGATGGCGAAGTCGTTCGCTTTGATGGTGTCCTGACCGGCTTTGAAATCACCCGCGAGGAAGTCGAAAACATGATCATGGCGGCGCGCTTGCAAGCCGGTATCGTCACCGAGGCTGATCTTGCGGAAGCAGTAGAGGATGAAGTCGGCGCGGCAGAGGGCGGCGAGGGCGAAAATGCACCCGCCGGGCCTGCAACCAGTTCCGGGGAGGCTGTTACCGTTTGACGCAGCAGCGCACCGACGAGAAAAAGGGGCGAACCCGCATGTGCCTGGCGACCCGGACGGTCTTGCCGGAATCAGCGCTCGTGCGCTTTGTTGTGTCGCCTGATGACGTCGTGGTACCGGATTTGAAGTCAAATTTGCCCGGACGCGGCGCCTGGGTTCGCGCTACCCGCGCGGATCTTTCCGACGCAATTGCGCGCAAGCTTCTGTCACGCGCGCTGAAAACAAATGCGGTAACCGGCGATCAATTGCCGGATGATGTGGCCCGATTACTGAGAAAAGCGGCGCTTGGCCGGCTGGGATTGGCGCGCAAGGCTGGCGATGTTGTGACCGGTTTCACCAAGACAGCCAGCGCACTGGCGGGCGGCAAGGTGCTGGTTTTGCTCACCGCGTCAGATGGCGCATCCGACGGCCGGCGTAAAATTATGGCGGTCAGGACAAGAACGGCCGGCGACGGTAAGCCGGTGGCCCATATCGACAAAATTGCCGGACCCGAATTGGATTTGGCATTGGGCGCCTCTAATGTGATACATGCTGCCGTGCTACAGGGTTCAGCCGGCAAAAGCTTCCGGAACGCAGCCCAAAAATTGCTGCGTTATGAAGGGTGGCTGGAGACGGAAAACGAGTTGCCGGAAGACGCCGGACAACCGTTGACCGAAGAAGAAAACCGGCAGGGCGGGCGCGCTATGGATGATGGTGCGATCCAAGCCGGTCATAATGTCAGAACGAAGACCAGTACGGATGCCAGGACGATTGCATGAGTGATACGGGTAAAGACGACGGAACCATACGCGTGGAACAGCGGCGAACATTGTCGCTGAAGCGTGACACCGGCACGGTGCGCCAGAGTTTTTCCGGCGGCCGGTCGAAATCTGTCGTCGTGGAAAAAAAGCGCCGCCGCGTATTGACGCCAGGTGACGAGACTGCCGCGCCGGCAGCCGATGCGGCACCGGTAGTCAAGGCGGTACCGGTCGCGACGCCAGCAACACCGCCGGCTGCGAAAGGAAGCGCAGATAGCGCTGTTTTGCGCACCCTGACGGCAGGCGAACAGGATGCCCGCGCCCATGCGCTGGCCGAAGCAAACGTTCGCGAAACCGAAGAGCGCGTGCAGGCTGAGGCCGATGCCCAGCGGCGCAGCCAAGAAGATGCACGCCTTGAGCTTGAGCGCGCCGATGCCGCAGCTCGACAGGCAGCGGAAGACGCGCGCAACAAAGCGGAAGCCGCGGGCCGTGCCGAAGAAGAAATGCGTCAGCTGGCGGGCGAACCGGTTCCGGCTAAGCCCGGCGATAGCGCCGACGAAGAAAAGAAAACCATTCGCGCGGTTGTCCGGCAGAAACGCCCGGATCCCAAGCCGGCAAAGCGGACCGCTGGCGAACGCCGCCGTGGCCGCCTGACCGTCACCAATGCGCTGGACGATAACTCCCGTGAGCGTTCTTTAGCCGCAGTGCGCCGGCGCCGCGAAAAGGAAAAGCGCCAGCAGGCCGAGTTTTCACCATCAAACGAAAAGATTGTTCGCGACGTGATTATTCCTGAGGCAATTTCAGTTCAAGACCTGGCCAACCGCATGGCGGAGCGATCCGTCGACGTTATCCGCCTGCTGATGAAGCAGGGCAATATGGTCAAGATGACCGACATTCTGGATGCCGACACCGCCCAGCTTGTAGCTGAGGAAATGGGTCATGCCGTTCGCCGCGTGGCCGCCGCCGATGTCGAGGAGGGATTGTTCGATCAGCCCGACGAGGACGGCGAACTGACGCCGCGTCCGCCGGTTGTCACCATTATGGGTCATGTCGACCACGGCAAGACGTCGCTTCTCGATGCCATTCGCCAGGCCAATGTCGTGTCCGGCGAAGCGGGCGGCATTACACAACATATCGGTGCTTATCAGGTCGATCTTGACGGCAAGAAGGTCACCTTCATCGACACGCCGGGCCGTGCCGCCTTTACCGCCATGCGCGCCCGCGGTGCACAGGCAACCGATATTGTCATTCTGGTTGTTGCCGCTGATGACGGCGTCATGCCCCAGACCGTGGAAGCGATCAATCACGCCCGCGAAGCCGGTGTGCCGATCATTGTCGCCATCAATAAAATTGACCGGCGCGATGCCGATCCGATGCGGGTTAAGA
>CAXMRP010000068.1:0-7648 GCA_964196155.1 uncultured Polyangiaceae bacterium | reverse complement strand
GCGGTAAGGCCGATCGACCTGATCAGTCGGCGGGCGGATTCAGCAAAGAGGGAGAGGCGCTTCGCGGTCATGGGAAAACTCCATCGGATTTCGGAACCGACTATCCTCAAAAAGGGTGAACGAATTCCAAACGTCGATACGATAGCGAACATTTTGTCCGCAATTCGTGTTTGACCCTCCCAACAAGCGTGTTCATCGGTCCTTGCCGCCAATAAGGAACGCCTGTGCCCGGCTTGATCAAGTCGCTTTGCACTGCGTGATCGATTGTCCGCCGATCGGATCTGTGCGGTTTCTTGATCTGTCCTTGAATGCGATCTCCCAATTCACGGCCGATATTCGGAAATGACTGTGTGTAAACAAATGAATAACCAAATTTTACCATGTATAACATAGAAGAAATTTAAAATAATCATGATTCAATACAATACATATATATATGGCTGTTGGTGTTATTTTTACCAACATAAGGAAAGATGGAAATATCAAAGAATTAGACAATCAGATTAACTTTGGCGCAACACATTGCTGCTAGAAACCGCGTCAGTTCCGATCGGACAAAAAGCCGACGGGGCAGGCCAAACGGTCAATGTGGATACAGGAGCAGAACCATGAAGAATCTTTTTTCCCGTTATATGAAGGACGAGTCTGGTGCCACGGCTATTGAGTATGGCCTGATTGCTGCGCTCATCGCCGTCGTGATCATCACGGTCCTGACGAACATCGGCACCTCGCTGGAAGCTAAGTTCGGTGAAGTCGAGGCTGCTCTCAACTAAGCCCTGGGCTTTGGAAAGCGGCACCGCCGGTATCGGCGGTTGCCAATGTGAAGCGCATCAAGCGCTGCGACGGAGGGCTTCGGCCCTCCGTTTGCGTTTGAAACGGCTTTTTAACGCCGCTCGGACAGACTGGTTCGGTGCAACGTGGCGGGGGAGAATATACGATGGCGATAGCCTCAATGGCCGGTCTTGCGGCGACGATTATTTTTCCCGCCGCCATGATCTATGCCGGGATCATGGATCTTCTGACCATGAAGATCCGCAACATCGTGGTTCTGATTGTCGCAGTCAGTTTTTTTGTCTTCGCGCCGTTCGCCGGTTTCACGCTTTATGAGATCGGCTTGAGCCTGGCGGTTGCCGCGGCGGTGTTCATTGTCACATTCGGTTTTTTCGCTGCCGGCTGGATCGGCGGTGGCGACGCCAAGCTCGCAGCAGCGACCGCTTTGTGGTTCGGCTGGGAGCACGCGATGCCTTTCTTTATATATGCCGCTATCATCGGCGGGCTGCTGACGCTTGCGATAATCGGTTTCCGCTCCATGATGCTTCCCGCGTCTTTATATGGTCGCGAATGGATTGTCCGCCTGCATCAGTCGAAATCTGGCATTCCCTATGGTGCCGCTTTCGCGCTGGCGGCTCTGATTGTCTTTCCGCAAACGGGCTGGATTGCGGCGGCCGTCTGAATTTCGTCGCACGGTAGCCATTTTTCTGACCGGGTTGCCCACCGCCAATGCCATCAAAAATGTGGCGAGATCGCAGCCCTGATCTTCGGGCCGGCCTTTCCAGCTGCCGGCGATGGTCAGCCAAACCATCCCGTTTTTCGATCGTCTTGCCTCCGATCCATGATCTGCGACGCGATTCATTCCGTTTTTCGGGGTCTGGTGGGAGAAAATTTCAACCGGCCAAAAATGACCGAAACCGGCTGCAATCCTAGGCTGCGGATTTTTTTAGGCGAAAAACAGCATCTTTGCCGGCAGAAAAATGGCAATTATCTGGTTTCATTAACCATCCTTTGACCATTGCCGATGAGACTGTGCCTCGACCACTCGCCCTTCCGGCGAACCGAATCCGGGGCCTTCACAATGAAGATTTTTCGTGTGCTCGTTCTTGCCGTCGCGCTAATTGCCGGCAGCGGCGCCGCCTATCTGGCATTAAACCTGCAACCGGCATCGGGACCCGACATGGCTGCTGTGCCGGCCATGCAGATGACGGACGTTCTTGTGGCCGCCGCCAATATTCCGACCGGCGGATCGCTAAGCAACAGCAATATCCGCTGGCAGTCATGGCCGAGCGATGCCGTCAACGACGCGTTCATCAGCAAGGACAATCAACCTGATGGGGTCGAAGTTTTTACCGGTACCGTCGTTCGCAGCCAATTCTACGATGGCGAGCCAATTCGCGAGGGCAAGCTGGCCCGCGCTGAAAGCGGCTTCATGTCGGCGATCCTGCCGACGGGCATGCGCGCGGTCGCCGTCCGCGTCTCCGCGCAGACATCGGCGGGCGGCTTTATTCTGCCCAATGACCGGGTCGACGTGATTTTGACCGACGAACAGCCCGCCGCCGACGGCAAGGGCGAACGTGATATCATCAGCTATACCCTTCTTCATAATATCCGCGTATTGGCGATCGACCAGACTGTTGAAGAGCAGGATGGCGAGCGGGTGGTTGTCGGCAAAACGGCAACCATGGAACTCGATCCGGGGCAGGTGGAAATCATCGCCGCGGCCGATAAGGCCGGATCGCTTTCGCTATCGCTGCGCAGCGTTGAAGACGCCGACGATATCCAAATTTCCAAACGCAAACGGTCCGGAATTGTCAAAGTGTACCGGGCCGGACGCACCAATCTTGTGAAAACCCAATGATCGGAAGCGGCATGATTGGGCCGAGGAGAATGTCAATGAAAGCGCTTGGATTGTTCCGCGCCCTTGCACTTGCAACGATGGCGATTGTGACCGCCACTGGTTTCAACGTGGATCGCGCCGAGGCGAAGGCAAATTTCCCCCGCTATGTCAAACTTGGCGATGACGCATCCAGTCACAACCGCCTCGTTCGGCTTGGCATCAACAAGTCGATGGTGGTTGAACTGCCTCGTGATGCCGGCGACGTGCTGGTTTCCAATCCGGATGTAGCGGACGCGGTTCTTCGCACCTCAAGGCGCCTTTATCTGATCGGCGTGCAGATCGGTCAGGCCAGCGTCTTTCTGTTCGATAGTGCCGGCCAGGAAATTGCAAGTCTCGACATTATGGTTGAGGGCGATTTGTCCGGGCTTCAGCGCATTCTCAATGCCGCCGTGCCGCTTGGCACTGTCCAGGTCGAGGCCATCAACGGTTCCATCGTTCTGACCGGCAATGTGCCGTCATCGCTGGATTCCAAAAAGGCCGAGGACGTCGCCAATAGCGCTTTGGAGAAGGATCGTACCATTTCCGGCCGGTTCGTCACGCGCGGCAGCGTCATCAATCTGCTGACTGTCTCCGGCTCCGATCAGGTGACGCTGAGGGTGAAGATCGCCGAAATCCGCCGCGAGGTGGTCCGTCAACTCGGGATTAACACCTCGGCTCTGCTAAGCAGCAGCTCGATCGGCTTCAGCCTGCTCAATCCGTCGTTGTCACTGGCCAACTCCGCCAATCTCGCCAACAGCGCGGCCAGTCTCATCTATTCCGATGGCGGCGACGTTTTGAGCGCCACTTTGAAGGCGCTGGAAGAAACAAACATGATGCGGATGCTGGCAGAACCGAACCTGACGGCGGTATCCGGTGAGCGCGCCTCCTTCCTGGCCGGCGGCAAATATCCGGGTATTCGCGAGGTAAAAGCCGGCGACCTAGGCAGCACCGTCGCCGACGTCAGTAACCCGGGTGTCACCACGACGACGACCCCCACACAAGATGAAATTACGTTGGAATTCCTGAATGTCGGTGTTTCCCTTGAATTCCTGCCCGTCGTCCTGTCGGGCGGCCGCATCAGCCTGAAGGTCAAGACTGAGGTCTCCGATTTCGTCATGGACGGTAGTGCCCGGCTCAATGGTCGCGCCGGTAATGCCTACGCGCTGCCGCCGATCACCACGCGGCGCGCCGAGACGACGGTTGAGCTCCCCTCTGGCGGTTCGTTCATGATCGGTGGTCTGGTACAGGAAACGACACGCCGCGCCATCAGCGGTCTGCCCGGCCTGCAGCGTCTGCCTATACTTGGCGCGCTTTTTTCAAGCCGTGACTTCCAGCGCTTCGAGACGGAACTGGTCATTATCGTGACACCGTATCTCGTTCGCCCGGTTGCGCTATCGAAACTGGCCACGCCGATCGACAACCTGGCCATCACCAATGACGCGCAAGGGTTATTCATGGGCCGTCTGACCCAGACTTATGGCGGTGCCGACAGCCGAGCCCCGGCCAGCAAGTACCATGGTCAAATCGGCTTTGCTTTCGAATGAGCAGGCCCCAGTTGAGGAACGCAACGATGTTCGACAAGTCTTACAAAGCCGCAGCTTTGATGCGAAAAAGCGGGTCGCTTGCTGCCGTTCTCCTGGCTGGCGCCGTGCTTGCCGGATGTCAGTCGGTCACCGCGACGCATACGACGCTGACCGACCAGGATTACCGCAAGCGTCATCCGATCCTGATTGCCGAACAGCCGGAAGTCATGGACATACCGGTTGCCATGAAGGCGACCGAGCTGACGCCGGATATCAATCGGTCGATCAGTCGGTTCGTCAACGCCTACCGCGCCTCCGGCACCGGCTTCATGAACATCCAGGTTCCCGCCGGATCGGCCAATGAGGTTGCTGCACTGACCGCGGCACGGGCGGCCAAGCAGGTAGTGCAGCGCTCCGGCGTTGCCTCCGGCCACATCCGCGTCACGCCCTATCAGGTCGACAACAAGGCCTGGGTCGCGCCAGTGCGGTTATCGTTCCTGAAGGTCAAGGCGGTGGCGCCCGATTGCGGCCTCTGGCCGGAGGATGTGGGCAAGCCGGATACCGACAAGCAGTTTTTCAACTTTGGTTGCGCCCACCAGCAGAATCTCGCGGCGATGGTCCAGAACCCGTCCGATCTGATTATGCCGCGTGATATGACGCCGGCCGACGGTGAGCAGCGCTCGCGCGTGATCGATCTCTACCGCAGTGGTGGCGATCCGAGCGCGAGAATCCAGACGCAATCAAACCTGAACGATCTTTGAGGCTGATATGAGCAATCTCGCGCAGACTGAAACGCTCGACGACGCGATCGCCGAACCTGTCCGCACAGACGATGCCAGGCCGGTTCCGCGGATCACGATCCAGGCGTTTTGCGACACCCCGGAAGTGGCCGGAACGATCGAAATGGCGTCCGGCGACCGCCGCATGACCCGGGCGCATGTGAAAGTGCATACCGGCGGTATTGCGGCTGCCGCGGAATTTTATAAATCGGCGCCGACGCCGAACCTGATTGTCGTGGAAAGCCGGCTTCCCTCGCACGAATTGCTGGCCGAACTTGATGTGATGGCGGAAGTCTGCGACGCCGGAACCAAGGTTCTGGTAATCGGCCATTCCAACGATGTGACGACCTATCGTGAATTGCTCAGGCGTGGTGTCAGCGACTATCTCGTAACGCCGCTCGACGTGATGACGATCATCGCCTCGATTTCCGAGATCTATCACGAGGAGGGGTCGGAAAAGCTTGGCCACCTTTATGCCTTTATCGGCTCAAAGGGTGGCGTCGGCTCATCGACGATTGCTCACAATGTCGCCTGGACGATGGCCCGGGTCTTCGGCTCCGATGTCCTCCTGACCGACATGGATTTGCCGTTCGGAACGGCAGGCCTCGATTTTAACCAGGACCCGATGCAGGGTGTTGTCGATGCCATGTCCGGATCGGACCGGCTCGACGAGGTTCTGCTCGACCGTCTGCTGGCCAAATGCGAGGAGCATTTGAGTCTTCTCGCCGCGCCCGCCTCGCTCGACAAGTCCTACGATTTCGAGGACGCCGCCTTCGACAAGCTGCTCGATGTCATACAGGCCAATGTGCCTTCGGTCGTTCTCGATATCCCGCACGTCTGGACAGGTTGGGCCAAGAAGATGCTTGTCGCGGCCGATGAGATCATCATCACAGCCGTGCCCGATCTCGCCAATTTGCGCAACGCCAAGAACCTGATCGACAATCTCAAGCAGGAACGGCCGAACGACCGGCCGCCACGGCTTGTCCTCAATCAGGTTGGCGTGCCCAAGCGCCCGGAGATCAAGTCTGACGATTTTGCAGCCGCGCTGCAACTGGAGCCGATCGCGACATTGGCGTTCGATCCGCTGCTGTTCGGCACCGCTGCCAACAATGGTCAGATGATCGCCGAGGCATCGGCAAAATCGTCGATCTCCGACACTTTCACCGACATTTCCCAGATAATTACCGGTCGCAAGGAATTGCGTCGCAATCGCAGGGCCGGACTCAGTCTTGCTCCGTTGATTGAGAAGCTGAAAGCGCGGCCAAAGGGACAGTCCAAGCAGAAGCTCAAAAAGGCTAGCTAGGCCACGGGGGCATTAGAGCATGTTCGGAAAGCGTAGCGATGATATCGGCCGTGCGCCGGAGAAAGTCGCCGTATCGACGGGTCAGTCGGCGGATCAGCAGGCGGATATGCCAGCGATCGAGCCTAAGGCGACCGCGCCGGTTCCGGTAGCCAAAACGGTGGTCAGGTCGGCTGCCAAACCGGCACCGCAAGCGGCCAAGAAGACCGACGAATATTACGACGTCAAGACGCAGATTTTCGCTGCGCTGATTGACACCATCGATCTCTCTCAGCTTTCCAAGATGGATTCTGAGCAGGCCCGCGAGGAGATCCGCGACATCGTCAACGACATCATCACCGTCAAGAACGTGGTGTTGTCGATCTCCGAGCAAGAAGAGCTGCTTGAGGATATCTGTAACGATGTTCTCGGCTATGGCCCGCTGGAACCGCTCCTGGCGCGCGATGACATTGCCGACATCATGGTCAATGGTGCTGCGACGACCTTTATCGAAGTCGAAGGCAAGGTGCAGGAGACCAATGTCCGGTTCCGGGATAACGGTCAATTGCTCAATGTCTGCCAGCGCATCGTCAGCCAGGTTGGCCGGCGGGTCGATGAATCCAGCCCGATCTGCGACGCCCGCCTTCCCGACGGTTCGCGCGTTAACGTCATTGCGCCGCCGCTGGCCATCGATGGGGCATGCCTGACAATTCGTAAATTCAAGAGGGACAAGCTGACCCTCGACCAGCTCGTCCAGTTCGGAACGATCACGCCGGAAGGCGCGACGATCCTGGAGATTATCGGCCGCGTGCGCTGCAACGTGGTCATTTCTGGCGGTACCGGTTCGGGCAAGACCACGCTTTTGAACTGCCTGACTCGCTATATCGATTCCGATGAGCGCATCATCACGTGCGAGGATGCGGCCGAATTACAACTGCAGCAGCCGCATGTGGTCCGCCTGGAATCCCGCCCACCGAACCTTGAAGGCGAAGGCGAGGTCACCATGCGTGATCTGATCAAGAACTGTCTGCGCATGCGCCCCGAGCGCATTATCGTCGGCGAAGTTCGTGGACCGGAAGCCTTTGACCTCCTGCAGGCCATGAATACCGGCCATGACGGTTCAATGGGCACACTGCACGCCAACTCTCCGCGCGAGGCCTTGTCGCGCATGGAATCGATGATCACCATGGGCGGCTACAGCCTGCCGTCCAAGACCATTAAAGAAATGCTGGTCTCCTCGATCGACGTGATCGTGCAGGCGTCTCGTCTGCGCGATGGTTCACGTCGCATCACCCATATAACGGAAGTGCTCGGCATGGAAGGTGATGTGATTATCACCCAGGATCTGTTCGTTTACGAGATGACCGGCGAAGACTCCAATGGCCGGGTGATCGGCCGTCACCGCTCAACCGGCATC
>CAXMRP010000067.1:0-7917 GCA_964196155.1 uncultured Polyangiaceae bacterium | reverse complement strand
GGCTGTTTGGTTGAGTTGAAGCTTTGGGGCTTTGAACTCCGGGGTCTGTCTACAGCTGTAGCATGCACTCAACACGCGATATCATTCCTGACAAACCGATTCTGGCAAAACGAACCCAATCACGCGCATAGCCACCGGCCTCCCAAAAAAGTTGGCATTCCGACTTTATCTGCCAATTCTCATCACTTTATAGATCGTCGATGGGCCGCCTCAGTTCGATAATCTGCTTCATAAGGGCAGTACCTTCCAGTTCGAACTGGAGATGTTCCCGGGTATAGCGGCCATGCTTCAGCGCATTTTGGTTGCCGAACGGTGCGCCTGAGCCTTTGGCGCCGCCGTGCATGCGACACCGGCCTTTGCCCCGCACACAGGGCGATTTGCAAGGATTTCCCGAACGGGTTCTGGCGCCGCATCTCGAGCTTGCCATCATCGGCCCGGTATTGCGCTGGTGATTTCCGACCACCCTACTGTTTCTGCTTTTTGCGGGCTGGCGCTGTTTTGACATTGATGACTTCGCCGGGATTGTCAGCGATGGCCTTGAGACTAGATTCACAATCCAAGTGCGACACCGGCTATGTCCGGGATCGCCATGGGAACACAATACAGTCACCTCACGCTTGATGAGAGATGCCGCTTGCGCGGCTTGATGGAAATGGGCCTTTGGGGGGTAACGGTTTCTTTCGGGGCATCAGACTTGACTGTCTTTGCGAATTTTCGACAGCCGCTTTTCGACTGGGAAACATCGAACCTTTCCTTAACTCAGCCATAAATCTCCAAGAAACTCTACTGTGCAAGGGGTTGAATTCAATAAATTTCGCTTGCCCCTCAGTATCAACTGGCTCTCCCCCCCCCCAACAAATATTGTTCTACTGACTCTAAACTCGGCTCCTTAAATTAAGCGCGATAGCCTGTCTTCATCCTAACTTTCCGCCCCGCCTGTCTGGAAAATCCGACGCCCCTGCCCTTCCAGCACCAGGCAGGTCAGCCGGTTGGTGAGATAAGCGCCGGTATCGATATTGAAGCGGTTCACCCGCTCGTCCGGCTCCGCCACCGGTGTGTGCCCGTGCACGACGAACTTTCCAAAATCCGCGCCACTGCTCAGGAACGGTTCGCGAATCCACAACAGGTCATCCGTCTCCTGCTGGTCCAGCGCCACCCCGGGGCGAACTCCGGCATGGACGAAAAAATAATCGCCGACGATCACATGGTTTTCCATTTGCGCCAGAAGCCGGCGTTGGCGATCGGGAAACACTTTCACAAATTCCTGATGGCTGGAATCAATCGCTTCCCCCGACCGGTCCACCGGCGGCGTCACACCATACGAGTACAGGGTCTCAAACCCGCCAAACTGCCGCCATTGGTCGACAATTCCCGGTTCGGCCAGGAACCGCTCCAGCGCTTCCTCGTGATTGCCCCGCAAAAACACCCATTCATTGAACACCAGCTTGCACTCGCTGATCCACGCCAGAACATCGCGTGAAGACGGCCCGCGATCGACATAATCACCGAGAAATATGCCGACACTGTGCACCGGCTTGTTCCCAGAAAGATCAGCCTGAATGCGCTCATATATTTCCAGCAGCAGATCGTAGCGACCGTGAATATCGCCTACTGCATAGACCCGCACGCCCTCGGGCAGAGCCGGTGGGGCGCCGCGGGGCGAACGGTTGGTCGTGAATCGGTTCAAGATGCGCATGACGCCTGATAACCAGTTTCGTTAATGGAACCGATTAAAAAACCGTAAACATTGTCGAATAATCTGTAATGATGTGTGCGGGATTGGACGGGGAACGAGCATTGACCGGCGCCGCCTGATGGACAGGCAGCCGGTTCCGCAACACCATCGCGGACCAGATGCCGACTGGCATCTGGCGCTGTAAATCGCCCCGCCAACGTAATGTCGCGTTGGGTAGCAGGTGCGTAATGAATGGTATTTTTCGAGCTATTGCCGGGCGTATTACCGGTGTTGTCTTCGGTCTTGTGATCGCCGGCAGCGCCATTGCCGAAAACCGGAACATTGTAATCCAGCGCGATCTGGGCGGCGATGTCGGGCTGTACGAGATCAAGGTCGAGGTGTTCCGCAAGCTGGGATACAAGGTGATTATCGACGGCACCTGTGCCTCGGCCTGCACCTTGTTCACCACTTTGCCGCCGGGCCAGGTTTGCGCCACCAATAGGGCGGCGCTCAAGTTTCACCGGTTCGTCTTGGCCAAACGCGCCCGCAACACGGCCTATATCGAGAGCCGGGAAAATCGCATGCTGATGGCCAAATATCCGCCGGGGATCCGCAACTGGATCCGCCGCAATGGCGGCCTGACCCGGCAAACGCTGACCATGCGCCCCACCGAAATCAACCGGCATATCCGCCGCTGCACGTAAGAATTCGGCCGATGTCAGGTCGGCGTATTACAACTTACGATTGATTTACACAAAAATGCCATCATGACGTTTGTGCCGAACCGCGATCCGCAATTTCGGTCGAACAGGAATTGATGGATGGCGACCGAGAATTCGCACGACCGGGCAGGATTACCCATGTTCAAACGACTGCCGTTTCGCAAGGAAAAGAACCGCATGCCGCGGCGGCCGGCCTATGAAGCCATCGAAATCGAAAACCAGCCGGGCATGCCGCCCTATGCGGGCATATTGAAGGATATCTCGCCAACCGGCGCCCATCTTCACGTCTTCGACGCCCAGAGCCTGCCCCGCACTTTGGTGCTTCATATTCCAGTGCTGGACCACAGCCGTCGAATGCGAAGTCAAATGGCGCAAGGGCAACCGGATTGGTGTGGCGTTCAACACGCCGATCGATCTGGCGCCGATGCCGAACCGGCCCCGGGCCGACCGCCGCGAAATCATCGCAGCGCAGTTTCGCACCAGGACGAACGTCTTCGAATCGTAATATTTGCAGCGCGTTACGAACATTTGATGAATCGATACGACAGGATTTTGTAGGCAAGTTTGGCCGCAAGAAAATCGCAGCCGTGAAACCCCGGCGCCGGCGCAAGCTCGTTGATATCGGCGCCCACGATCTCGCTTATACCGGCCGCAGCGCGCAGGATCGGCATCACATCGGCCCAGAAAAAACCGCCCGGCTCCGGCGTCCCCGTCGCCGGCATCAGGCTGGAATCGAACCCGTCGAGATCGAATGTCACATAGACCGACCGGCCTTTCAGCGGTGCCAGCATCGTCTCAATGTCCCAGTTCGCGATATCCTTGGCAAAATGCAGGTGCAGACGATCCCGGTTGACGTCCAGAAACAGGATTTCCTCCGCCGAAATGTTCCGGATGCCGATCGAGACCACTTCAAGACCTGGCGCATCCATGCACCGCCGGATTGCCGCGGCATGGCTGAAGCGCTCGCCATCATAGCCATCGCGAAGATCGGCATGGGCATCAAAATGCAACAGCGCCATATCGGGAAAGCGGGCCACAAACGGCGCCAGTGCCCCCGGCGTGATGGCGTGTTCGCCGCCAAATATGAAGGGAAACGCGCCCACATCCAGCGCGCCGGTGACAAGATCGCCAAGCTGGCCCAGCGCCGGCTCCTGACCAGCGACAATTTCCGGCTCGCTCAGCGTTTCAACCTGAAACAACCGGCACGGCTCGCACCACAATTCTTCGTCGAACAGCTCCACTTGATGGGAGGCGGAAATCATCGCCGCTGGCCCGCTTGCCGTGCCGCCGCCGTAAGACACGGTCCGCTCCAGACCGAATGGGATAATGCGCACGACCGGCATGCTGGCGTCAGCGATTTCCCCGGGCGAAAGGCCCAGAAAACCCTTGTTCGCTGACATCAACATCGGTTTCACCGGTCGAACAATCGCGCCAGGCGTTTGGGTTCGCGTCCGCGCCAGTGCCCCCGATGATAGGCGTCCGAGGCCAGAAGCGGCAAAACCGTCGTCGCCTCGGCAAATACCATCTGCTCCTGCGCGGCGCTGACCTTGCCCCAGGAACCGGCCTCTTTCAGCGTTGAGGAAGAGCAGGCGCCGTCGCGCACATCGGCGACCGTGATCTGCACCGCATATTTGTGCACTTCGACATCGTCGTGGCCCAGAACCTCAGCGCACACCACGATATCCTGCGCGAAATTCTTCGGCACACCGCCGCCGATCATCAACAGCCCGCTGGTGCCCTGAGCGACCTTGATATCGGTCAGCTCACGAAAGTCGGCAACGCTGTCGATCGACACATAGGCTTCGCCCTTGGCGATCCGGTCGCTTTGATGCCTGACCAGCCCGAAGCCGGCGGACGAATCCGAAAAGGCCGGGCAAAAGACCGGCACATCAAGTTCAAAGGCCAGCTTGACCAGGCTGTTGTCCTTCTTGCCCGACGCCGCCAGATACCGCCCCATCTCGCGGATGAAAGCGCGGGACGACAAGGCCCCCTGCCCCAGTCCGTCGGCTATTTCGCCGATCACCCCATCGCAGGCCTTCAGGTCTTCCTCATCAATATAAGTGTCGTAAATCCGGTCGATCAGCAGCGCCCGCAGGCTCTGGTCATCAACTGCGCTCTTCGCCTGATAGTGCTTGAAGCCGAGACCTTCAAAAAAATCCATATCGACAATCGAAGCGCCGGTCGCCACAACGCAATCCACCATCGAATGCCGTAACAGATCGGCATAAAGATCCATGCAGCCGCCCGCCGAGGTCGACCCGGCCAGCGTCAGGATTATGGTGCAATCGGGATCGGCCAGCATGGCGTTGTAAATATCGCAGGCACGGGCCAGATCCCGCGACGAGAAAGACATGCCCGCCATCGCCGCCACGATCGGCCGCGCATCAAAGGCCGTCATATCGACATGGCGCACTTGCCGCGAAAGAAGCTCGGCCTTGTGTTCGGCTTCCGTCCCGCTGGCCGACATTTTGGTATTGGGATTGGTCATGGCGCTACAACACCTCCCGTAGAGCCGAAGGCGGGTCCTGGAACTGGCTCATCATCGAGCGATCTTCGACACGCACATCTTCGCCAAACTCAAACCCGTTGAACGAAGTACGCATCGCCGTGCCATAGGCACCAATATTGTCGATCTCGATCAGATCGCCGGCATCGGTATCGCCCGGCAGATGAAACGGCCCTTCCATCCGGTCATAGTCATCGCAGGTCGGCCCGTAGAACGAAAAGGGCACTGGCTCTGTGCCGCTTTCGCGGCCAAGCAGCCTGACCGGATAGGTCCATCCCATCGGCCCGGCATCGAACAAGGTGCCATAAACCCCGTCATTGATGAACAGGTCTGCCCCGCGCCGGTGTTCCACCCGCACGATCAGCGAGGCGGCATCGGCGGCCAGCGCCCGGCCCGGTTCGCACCACAATTCACATCCGGCGCCAACCGATAGCGCGCTGAACCCTTGAAAGATGTCGCGCATATAGTCGGCCAGCGGCGGCGCCACCATGCCGGGATAGTGCGCCGGAAATCCACCACCGACATCAATCGCATCGACAAACACGCCGGCCCGCACAATCGCGCTCTGCACCCGGGCCAGCGCGCCGCGATAGGTCGAGGGCGCCATTGCCTGACTGCCCACGTGGAAACTGACGACAAGTTGCCGCGCCGCCTGCCTGACCGCCTGCAGAAGCGGTGCGTCCGGCCCCTCGCCAATACCGAATTTGGCGCTGAGTGAAATTTTCGAAGTGTCGCTGGGTACCGCGATCCGCACGCACAGCGACAGATCGTCGGCGTTGCCGGTGGCAGTCTGGATCTTGGCCAGTTCATCGAGGCTGTCGAGCGCGAACAGGCGCACCCCAAGCCGGAAATATGCCTCGGCAATCGTCGCGGCCGGTTTGACCGGATGCATGAAACCGATCACCGCTTCGGGAAATTGCGCCCGCACCAGCCGCGCTTCGGCAATCGAAGCCACGTCAAAATGCGTGATGCCGCCTGCGCCCAGCGCGTCAAGCAGCCAGGGCGCCGGATTAGCCTTGACCGCATAAAAAGTCCGGCCCGGAAAATTCGCGCAAAACCACGCCGCATTGTCGCGCGCACTCGCTGGTCGCCGGCACAGTACAGGATGGGTCGGCTTGAGCGCCTGCGCCACGCAGGCGGCGTTCTGATAGCGTTCCATTGCATGAGACCTCTTTGTGGGCCGGCACCGCGCAAAGGGCGCAATCGGTCGTTCCGGCAAACATCAATTCCAGCCCGGCCGGACAGGCCACGACCGGACGGCGTCCTCTATGGCATGTCTTGAAGTTTGTGAAGATGAAATCAAGGCGATTCCGCCAGCGCGAATATGGCCATGCCGCTTGATATTGGGCGAACAGGCTTCGTAAGCTGAATATACAATATAACGAGGGAGCGAAATGGTGACAAAATCAACAGCTTTTATGGCCGCATTGCTGCTTGCCGGAACCAGCACGCTGGCATCGGCGGAATCGGTACGCTGGGCACGTGCCGGCGACAGTCTGACGCTTGACCCCCATGCCCAGAACGAAGGGCCCACCCACACGCTGGCCCATCAGATATACGAAACGCTGATTGTCCGGGACATGACCGGCAAACCCGTGCCGGCACTGGCCACCGACTGGGCGCCAAGCGAAGCCGACCCCAATGTCTGGACCTTCAAACTGCGCGAAGGCGTCACTTTTCACGACGGCGCGGAATTTGACAGCGAGGATGTGGTCTTCTCGTTCAATCGCGCCATGAGCACCGACAGCAATGTCAAGGAAGTGCTGGCATCGGTGAAGGAGGTACGGGCCAATGGCAAATATGGTTTTGAGATTGTCACCAACGGCCCCAACCCGATCATGCCGAGCAATTTGACCAATCTGTTTGTCCTCGACAAGGACTGGCTGGAAGCCAACAACACGGTCAAGGTGCAGGACTATGAGGGCGGCGAGGAAACTTACGCCTCGCGCAATGCCAACGGCACCGGTCCGTACAAGCTTGTCAGCCGTGAACCGGATACAAAGACCGAACTGACCGCCAATGAGAACTATTGGGGCAAGGACGAGTTCCCCCTTGATGTCACCGGGATCATCTACACGCCGATCCAGAATGCCGCGACTCGTGTGGCGGCGCTTTTGTCCGGCGATGTGGATTTCATCCAGGACGTACCGGTTCAAGATCTGGCCCGTGTCGCCGCAGCCGATGGCCTGAATGTCATCAAGGCACCGCAGAACCGGGTGATCTTCTTCGGTCTCAACCAGGGCGATGACGATCTGGCGACCGACAATCTGGAGGGCCAGAACCCGTTCGCCGACAAACGGGTGCGCCAGGCCATGAACATGGCCATCAACCGCCAGGCCATCCAGAAAGTGGTCATGCGCGACCAGTCGATTCCGGCCGGCGTGGCCATGCCGCCTTTCGTCAATGGCTGGACGGCGGCGCTCGACCAGATACCTGAACACAATCTCGACAAAGCCAGGGCGCTGATGGCCGAAGCTGGCTATGGCGACGGATTTTCGATCCAGTTGAACGTCCCCAACGACCGCTACGTCAACGATGAGGCAATCGGACAGGCCGCGGTTGGCATGCTCGCCAAGATCGGCATCACCGTGCGGCTTGATGCCCGGCCCAAGGCCCAGCATTTCCCGCTGGTCAGCAAGTTGGAAACCGATTTCTACCTGCTCGGCTGGGGGGTCCCGACCTACGATTCGGAGTATATTTTCAACTTCCTGATGCACACCAAGGGCGATAAATACGGATCGTGGAACGGCACCCGCTTTTCCGATGCTGCGCTGGATGCGAAAATAGAGGGCCTGGCATCGCAGACCGATCTGGCGAAGCGCAACGCCATGATCGCCGACATCTGGTCGGTGGTTCAGGACAATGTCCTGTATCTGCCGGTCCATCACCAGGTGCTCAACTGGGGCATGACGGACAGGATCGACACGGTTGTCGATCCCGAAGATCAGATAAAATTCAAATATATGAAGCTGAAATAGTCAAACGGAACGAAGCCGGCGGGGCAAATGCTCCGC
>CAXMRP010000066.1:0-4500 GCA_964196155.1 uncultured Polyangiaceae bacterium | reverse complement strand
TGGCCCGAGCGCGGAGGAAATCGCCGAAATGACGCTGCTTGCCGCCCATAACATCGAGCGGTTCGGCATCACACCCAAGGCGGCGCTGCTGTCCTATTCCAATTTCGGCTCGCAGGACACCACCAGCGCCGGCAAGATGCGAAAGGCGGCGCAGATCCTGTGGCGCGAGGCCCCGAAGCTTGAGGTTGATGGCGAAATGCATGGCGACGCCGCCCTGTCGGAAGAGCTGCGGGCGCGGGTCATGCCGGAAAGCCGGTTGACCGGGAATGCCAATCTTCTGGTCTTTCCGAGCCTGGATGCCGCCAATATCGCGCTCAATCTGATCAAGGTGATGACCAATGCGCTGCATGTCGGACCGATCCTTCTGGGCGCCGGCGCGCCGGCCCATATCCTGACCCCTTCGGTAACCTCGCGCGGTGTCGTCAACATGACGGCGCTGGTCGCCATTGAAGCGCAAGAGCGGGCAAGGTCATCTGCACGATCCTGAACGGGAGTTTGGAATCAGGATGATTGACGGAACAGGTGCGTCGTAATGGCAAAAAACCGGACCGATGGATTGGCGAACACGCCCAAGTCAGCAAAATCCGGCCGTCAGACCGCCATTTGAGGGTAATTCTTTTGATCGTGGCGGATTTTATGTAGATTTAGAGTCAATCCGATGGCTATCTGCGAATTATCGATTCAACTTTGCGCTGGTGCATTCCAACGGGGAAAAGAATATGGGTGAAATACATAAAGGTGCATGCTTTTGCGGCACCGTTGAAATCGAAGTATCAGGCGAACCCGAAGCGATGGGATACTGCCATTGTGAATATTGCCGTTCATGGTCTGCCGGACCGGTCAATGCCTTCACGCTTTTCAAGAACGAGAACGTTAAGGTCACCAAGGGACAAGAGCATGTCGGGCACTTCAAGAAGACCGAGCGCAGTGATCGTCAATATTGCACCGAATGTGGCGGACACCTGATGACCTATCATCCTCATTGGGGGCTGATGGATGTTTACGCGGCTACGATTCCCGGCCAGGCATTTACGCCCGGTGTGCATGTCAACTACGCCGAAACCGTGTTGCCCATGAAAGACGGCTTGCCGAAGTTGAAGGACTTTCCTGCCGAATTGGGCGGTTCGGGCGAGGTTCTGCCGGAATAACCGGCCTGCCTCGCGCGGTGTCGTCAACATGACGGCGCTGGCCGCCATTGAAGCGCAAGAGCGGGCCGAAAAAGCTAGTTGAGATAGTCCCCGCAGCGCGGCGCCGGCTGATCGCCCCAGGGCATGATCGGAACGGTCGAGGTGGAATTTTTCGGCGAACCTTCGATCAGCTTGTCGGAATAGACCAGATAGACCAGCACATTGCGCGTGACATCGCAGCCGCGGACGATCTGCATCTTCTTGAACAGGATCGAGCGGCGCTGGCTGAAGACGTCGTCGCCCTGCTCGAACTTTTGCTTGAAAGCCACCGGGCCGATCTGCCGGCAGGCCAGCGAAACGTCGGAGACCTCCTCGGCAACGCCGAGCATGCCGGAGACACCGCCCTTTTCCGGCACCGTGTAGTGACAGGCAACACCCTCAACCAGCGGGTCGTCGATGCCGTAGGTGGCGAGCTTGTGGTCGGGCGTCAACAGTTTGAAGACCGTCGATTTCTTGAAGATCAGGTCCGGGCCTTCGGCCATCGCCGGGCCCGACAATCCCGCTGACAATCCAATGGCGACCAAGGCGGCCAGTATCAAACGCATGGTTCCAGTCTCCGTTTCCACGGTTTGTGATCAAGCGGATACTCAATTGGGGATTGCCATGTCGGTCCGCCAGCGTTTTTGCCAAGAATCGGTTCATCGGGTAACGGTTAATCCGCGGTTCAGCAGTGCAGTCGTACCGAACTCCGGCACGGCCTCGACATGGTCATGTGCTAAAGATATCGATCGTAAATTAGGACGGAACGCCATTGGCACAGCGAATCCTGACATTTGTTGCAAGTGCTCTGGCCGCTCTGGTGATTGCGGCTGATTCCACAGTTAGCGCCCAGACCTGCTCCGAACTCGGCACGGAATTGTCGCGTCTTCGCTCTGGTTCGTCTCCAGCTGATATAAACGAGACGGCAAGTTACCAGCAGGAGTGGATCGAACAATCGGAGGCACTGGCGCGAGAGCGATCGAACGCCCGGCTGGCCAATTGTTCCGGGCGTGGCTTTCTGTTTTTCCGCTCCAGGCCGGAGCCGGCCTGCTGGCAAATCGTCCCCAGAATGCGCGAACTGCAGGCGAATGTCGCCCGGCTCGACCGCCTGCGCCGCCAGAATCCGGGCGGCGGTTCGGACCGCGACCGCATCGCCCAAATCCGCATGATCATGCTGCAGAACAACTGCTTCAGCGACACCCAAATGGACAGCTTCCGTAACCGGGCGGAATTCGATGCCTTCTTCAACGGTGAATTCGACCTTGAAAGCACGCCCGGATTCACCTTCAGAACGCTGTGTGTGCGGGCTTGCGACGGCTATTATTTCCCGATCAGCTTTTCAACCACGCGCGACCAGTTCGCTTACGACCAGGCAACCTGCGAGGCCACCTGTCCGGGCGCACCGGTGGAACTGTACTATCATGACAATCCGGCCAGCGTTTCGGAGAACATGGTCTCGCTTTACGGTGTGCCCTACGAGGACCACCCGGCGGCGTTTCAGTACCGGTCGAAATACGACAAATCGTGCAGTTGCGGCAGCAGCCGCCCGCCGCTCTTTTCCATCGTGGGAAATTTGCGCCTGTCGGACGCAAATGGCGCACTGTCGCCCGGAAAACCGGATTTGTTGGATAGGATCGGCTACGTCCCGGTTCCGGCCGCCAAACCTGGCATGGGCGAGGATCCGGAAACGCTGATCAATCGCGCCGGATATTTTCAGATTGGCGCGATCACCAGCCTTGCCGGCGCTAACCGTTCGACGATACGCAATGGCCGGCCGGTGCGGATAGTCGGGCCAGTGTATTGGAGCGACCGAGCAAAGGAAGAAGTTGTCCTAATTCCGGTCCCGAACTGACCCCGGTCAGAGCCAGCCGCAGCGGCATGAAAAGCTGACGGCCCTTGCGGCCCGTCGCCGTCTTCAGCGCATTTGTCCAATGCCGCCAGGTGTCCTGATCCCACGGCTCGGGCGGCAGCGCGGATGCCGCGCTCGCCAGGAAATCCACATCCTCTTGTATCACCACCGGCTCTATCGGCCCGGTGACCACCTGCCACCATATTTTCGCGTCTTCCAGCCGTTCCAGATTGCCGCGCACAGCCAGCCAGAAGGCTTCGCCGCCGCCAATCCCGGCGCCCTGCAAACGCTCGGCGAGGCTTTCATAAGGCAATTCTGCAAGCAACCTGGCGTTCAGATGGCGCATTTCGTCGGGGCTGAACCGGGTTGCCGCCTTGTTGACGATGTCCGGCGTAAAAATTTCAGCCAGAGCGGCAAGATCATGGACAGGCCGGACCGGTTCGGAGGTGCCGATCAGCGTCGCGTAGGCGGCGACCGTAGCGGCTTCCAGACCCTCCTCGCGCAGGGCTGCGATCGACAGCGCAGAATCGCGTTTCGACAGCCCCTCGCCGCTTTCCGCCTGCAGCAGATTGTGGTGGCCGAAGGCCGGCAGCTTGGCGTCGAGCGCCCTGAAAAGCACGATCTGCGCGCCGGTATTGGTGACATGGTCGTCGCCGCGGATGACATGGGAAACAGCCATGGCAATGTCGTCGACAACGGACGGCAGGGTATAAAGGTAACTGCCATCGGCGCGGATCAGAACCGGGTCGGACATCGACGCCAGATCGATGGATTGGCCGCCGCGGAAAAGGTCGTTCCAGGCGACGTCCGTGCGCTGTGGCGCCTGCGTATCTCCGGCATGATTGGGCAACAAAAAACGCCAGTGCGGCTCGCGCCCGGCGGTTTGCAGATCGGCTTTTTCCGTTTCGCTCAACTTCAGCGCGCGCCGGTCGTAGACCGGCGGCAGGCCGCGGGCGCGCAGGCGGGCGCGCTGCCGGTCAAGCTCGTCGGGGGTCTCGTAGCAGGGGTAAAGCAGGCCGGCTTGCTTCAGCTTTTCAGCCGCCGCGTCGTAACTTTCAAACCGCTGCGACTGGCGCTCGATGCGGTCCGGTTCAATGCCCAGCCAGTTGAGGTCGGCGAGGATGGCGTCGGCAAATTCGGCGCGCGAGCGCTCACGGTCGGTATCGTCGAAGCGCAGAATGAAAGTTCCGCCGTCCGGCTTGGCGAACAGCCAGTTGTAAAGGGCGGTGCGGGCATTGCCGACATGGATCATGCCGGTTGGCGAGGGGGCGAAGCGGACGACGGGAGCGCTCATGCGGCCCCTCTAGAGCCTTTTGTGGCGAGCGGCAATGCGCCCTCCAGGTCCGGCAGGGCCGCACGCAGGCGCAACTGGCGGGTGGCCAGCGCCATAATGGGCGAAGCGGCGAGACAATAGGCGGCCATGACATAGATCTGCGTGGTGACCGGAACCGACCAGTCGATCAGCCAGCCGACGATGCCCGGCCC
>CAXMRP010000065.1:0-45855 GCA_964196155.1 uncultured Polyangiaceae bacterium | reverse complement strand
CACCGCGACTGTTTCGGGTGGCGGATTGTCGGGCCAGGCCGGTGCCCTGCGGCACGGCATTTCCAAGACGCTGACTTATTATGAGCCGGAATTGCGGCCGGTCCTGAAAAAGGGTGGCTTCCTGACCCGCGACTCGCGCGTGGTTGAACGCAAGAAATACGGCAAGCCGAAAGCGCGCAAGAGCTTCCAGTTCTCCAAACGTTGATTGTTGGTTTGCCAATGTGAATATGGAAAAGGCGGGCGCGGCCCGCCTTTTTTGTCGCCCCTATCCAATCTTGCGGCCGGCCGCCTGATCGATCCAACTTGCCGCCCGCCCTGCCCTTCGGCTAAGCCCCGTCAAAACTGTCACTGGTTCCTCGATGCTCCAGATCAATTCCATAACACTTCGGATTGCCGGTCGGCTGTTGCTGGACGATGCCAGCGTTTCGATCCCGGACGGTGCGAAAGTCGGCTTTGTCGGGCGCAACGGCACCGGCAAGACGACTTTGTTTCGGGCGATCACCGGCGATATCGGCTTGGAGGCTGGCAGCATTTCCATTCCCAACGGCGCCCGCATCGGCCGTCTGGAACAGGAAGCACCAGGCGGGCCGCAAACACTTCTGGATACGGTAATTGCCGCCGATACCGAACTGGCGGCGCTGACTGCCGAGGCGGATGCGGCGAGTGATCCGCACCGTATCGCCGAAATTCACACCCGGCTTGCCGATATCGGCGCCCATGATGCGGAGGCGCGGGCGGCGCGTATCCTGCATGGCCTGGGGTTTGACGCGGCGGCGCAGGTGCTGCCCTGTTCGGATTTTTCCGGTGGCTGGCGGATGCGGGTGGCGCTGGCGTCCCTGTTGTTTTCCGAGCCCGATCTATTGCTGCTGGATGAACCGACCAACTATCTCGATCTTGAAGGCGCCTTGTGGCTGGAGCGCTATGTCGGCCGGTACCGGCACACGGTGATCATTATCAGCCACGACCGCGACCTGCTCAACAAGTCTGTCGATACCATCGTGCATCTGAGCGAGGGCAAGCTGAAAGCCTGGCGCGGCGGCTATGACCAGTTTGAGCGTCAACGCCGGGAACAGCAGGAGTTGCAGGGCAAGATGAAGGTGCGCCAGGACGCCCAGCGCAAGCATATGGAGGCCTTTGTCGCCCGCTTCCGCTACACGGCGTCGAAGGCGCGGCAGGCGCAGTCCCGGCTGAAGGCGCTGTCCAAATTGCAGCCGATTGCGGCGATGGCGAGCGACCGGATCCTGCCTATCCGCTTTCCCGATCCGGAAAAATCGGCGACGCCGCCGATTATCCGCATGGAGAATGTCTCGGTTGGTTATGTGCCGGGAAAGCCGGTGCTTGCGGCGCTCGATATCCGCATTGACGATGACGAGCGCGTTGGTCTGCTTGGCGTAAACGGCAATGGCAAATCAACCTTTGCCAAGCTTCTGGCCGGCCAGCTGCAGCCCGAAGACGGCACGCTGGTCGCGGCCAACAAGTTGTCGATCGGCTATTTCGCCCAGCATCAGCTCGACATGCTGATACCGGAGCAAAGCGCGGTCGAGCATGTGCGGGCGCGGCTGGCGCATTCCGACCGGGCACGAGCAGACTGGTCGCCGGCAGAGCGGGCGCGCACGGGCGATGCCCAGGTTCGCGCGCGGGTATCCCAGATGGGGCTTTCGACGGAGAAAATGGACACGCCGGCGGAGAACCTTTCCGGCGGCGAAAAAGCCCGGCTGTTGATGGGGCTTGCCGCGTTCGATCAACCACATCTTCTCATTCTCGATGAGCCGACCAACCATCTGGACGTCGACAGCCGCGAGGCGCTGGTTCATGCGCTCAACGACTATTCCGGCGCGGTCATTCTGGTGTCCCATGACCGTCACCTTCTGGAAGCCTGTGTCGACCGGTTGTGGCTGGTGGCCGACGGCACGATTGCGCCGTTTGAGGGTGATCTGGATGATTATCGCAAGCTGGTGCTGCGCGGCCCGGCCAGTGGTTCCGTTGCGGCTGGTTCTGGCGCTATGGGCGAGCATGCGCTTTCACACAAAGAATCGCGCCGGCTGGCGGCGGAGCAGCGGGTAAAACTCGCCCCTATCCGCAAAAACATCAAGGAATGCGAGGTGTTGATGGCCGACCTTCAGAAAAAGATTCATTCCATTGACACAAGGCTTTCTGATAGCGGCATTTATCAATCAAACCCGGCCGAGGCGACCCGGTTGGCGCAGTTGCGGGCCCTCCGGGCTGGCAAGCTGGCGCAGGCAGAGGAAATCTGGCTGGAATTAACGGCGCTCTGCGAGCAGTAGGGGCGATGTCGCCTTTCCAACTGTGAGCCCCGCACCGCCCAGCCATCCTGGCCGGTAAGCCTTGCCCGTTTGTCTTGTCGGCATACCAAATATGGCGCTAATAGCGGGTGATGGCCTACTGGATTGACCCGTCGCTACCACTTGACGAAGAAGTTCAACGTATTGCCGTTGAACAGATTGGCAAAGCGCAAGACGCGCTGGCCGACAATCCGGTGACGCCGGATGAAATTTTCCTTGCTCGACGGCGTATGAAAAAGCTGCGCGGATTGCTGCGTCTGGTGCGCCCGGCGCTGGGTGAGGAAAATTTCCGGAAAGAAAACTGGCGCTGGCGCGATTGCGCCCGATTGCTGTCGATCCGACGGGATGCCAATGCCGCCGTTGAAGCCATTTCGGTGGTGGCACAACGCCCATGCGAACTGTACGCAAATAACGAAGTGCCGCACATCGTGACAGCGGGACGCGTGCCCGATGACCCGATCCTTTCTGAATTGCGGATCAAGCTGGCGGCACGGCGGGACCGGCTGGAATTGATCCATGCCGGCATTCCCGAAGCGGTGGACCGGGTACTGGCGGAACTGGCTGCCGGCAAACTGCAGCTTGCCGCGCTACCCATTTCAACGTTCCACCGGGACCAGGCGATCGCGGCAATCGGGCGGGTTTACGGCCAAGCGGCCGCAGGTTACCAGCGGGCAGCAGAGGGACCAGACATTGCCGTATTTCACGACTGGCGCAAGCGGGCAAAGTATCACTGGATGCATTTGCGATTGATACGGGATGTGTGGCCGTCACCGTTGAAAATGCGGGCGAAAGCCTGCAAGCAACTTGCCGATATTCTGGGAGACGCCAACGATTTGGCGGTTCTTGAGCTGTTGCTTGCCAGCGATCCGTCGCTGGGTGTGGATACGGATAATTTTCTGGCGTTTCGGGCACGCATCGGCGCAATTCGGATTGATCTGTTTAATCAGGCGCTTGTCCATGGCGAGGCGCTGTTTTCGCGCGATGCCGGCTGGTTTACCGACCGGATCGCCTTGGTATGGGACAACGATATAGGTGACAGCGATTTCGACGGGTCGATGGCGGCTAGTGCGAAAATTACGCCAGCGCTTCAGCGTTGACCCCATCAGCTGAGGACATCAAGCCCCGTCCTTGCCAGCTTCAGCAGTGCCAGTTTCAGCATTCTTGCCCCCTTCTTGCTGCTGCCAGCGGCCGTTTTCGTCCTGACGCCAATACTGCGCATCATGACCGCTTTCGCCTGCCGCTTTCCACGATGTGCGGGCATGGCCGAGCGCATCGGGATCCAAACCGTCGAACAAAAACACAATCCGGTCATAGGTTTGCGCTTCGCTCGGTTCCGGCAATGGCGCGCCATCGACCAGAAAGCGGACCGTGGCACCGTTGGGATTGTCCGTCCCCGTCGTCAGCCAGATCGGCTGGTTGGCGGCCTGCCCGTCTTCCGCTGTCCCATGGGGCAGAAATCCGGCGTCATCGAAGGTCCACAGCCGGTCATTGAGCGCGGCAAGCCGGCCCTCATCGGCTGACTGAATCACTGTTCGCCAGCCGCGTTCCAGACATCGGGACAGCAGGCCCGGCAGCACATCGGCCAGCGTGCGGGTCTCCAGATGGTAGAACATCACTTCGGTCACGGGATTGCCGCCGGTTGTTATTTCTTCTCGTAGGCGTCGCGGACCAGCCGGTCGAGAAGACGCACGCCAAAGCCTGACGCCCAGGAGCGGTTGGTGTCGGATGAGGGCGAGGCCATGGCGGTACCGGCAACGTCCAGATGCGCCCACGGCGTGTCATTTTCGACATAACGGTGCAGGAACTGGGCGGCGGTGATCGATCCACCCCATCGCCCGCCGGTATTTTTCATATCGGCAAAGCGGGAATCGATCAATTTGTCGTAAGCAGCGCCAAGCGGCAGACGCCAAAGTTTTTCGCCAGTCGCCAGACCCGCGCCGGTCAGGCTTGCCGACAGTTCGTCATTGTTGGAAAACAGGCCCGCATGGTCCTTGCCAAGAGCAACGATGATGGCCCCGGTCAGCGTTGCCAGATCGATCATCGCCTTCGGATTTTTCGTTTTCTGGATAAATGTCAGGATATCCGCCAGAACCAGACGACCTTCGGCATCGGTGTTGATCACTTCGATGGTCTGGCCGGACATCGAGGTGACGATATCGCCGGGGCGCTGGGCATTACCATCAGGCATGTTTTCGACCAGCCCGACGATACCCACGACGTTGGCCTTGGCCTTGCGCCCGGCGATGGCGCACATGGCGCCGGCAACAGCCGCGGCGCCACCCATATCACCCTTCATGTCTTCCATGCCGCCGGCGGGCTTGATCGATATGCCGCCGGTGTCGAACACCACACCCTTGCCGACCAGCGCTAGCGGCCGATCTTTGGCCTTGCCACCGTTCCACGTCATGACGACAACACGGGCAGGCCGGCGCGAACCTTGCGCCACGCCTAAAAGCGCGCCCATTTTCTGTCGAGCCAGCGCTTTTTCATCATAGACCTTGACCTCCAGGCCGAGGCTGGTCAGAGCCGTCAACCGCTCGGCAAATTCGATCGGTCCAAGCACATTGGCTGGCTCGTTGACAAGATTGCGGGCCAATTCAATGCCGGCCGACACGGCCTTGGCAGCGCGCCAGCTTGCCGACACCGCGCGAGGGCTGGCAACCTGGATGCGAACCTTGGCTGTCGCCGGCGCTTTCTTGGCCGTCTTCGTCTTGTAGGTGTCGAACCGGTAGTTGCGCATAACCATGCCCAACGCCAGGGTTGCGGCCTGATCGGGTGTCACTTCGCCCTTGCCGGGCAGTTCAACCACGATGGTAGCCTCGGTATCGTCGCGCAATGTGCGGGCAATCGCACCGCCCAACCGCAACCAGTCGGTTTCGCCCATCTTGCCGACTTCGCCAATACCGATAAAGACGGCGCGGCCAAGATTTGATTTGGCCGGCGCAAGAATTTCGATTGTTTTTCGCGCTTCGCCATCAAATCCGGCGGCCTTGGAGGCGCGGGCCAGCGGACTGCCGATTTTCTTGTTAAATGCGGCGGCGTGCTCGCCCAGATCAAGCTTTTTGGCAACAAGAAATACGGCGCAACCACGAGTGGGGGATGCCGGCTTTACAAATGAGATTTCGAGGCGTTTTGCCATATTTATGTCTCTTGCCTGTTGTTTGGATTTGAATTCGTGTGTTTATCGGATGAAACGGTAGACACGGGCTCGCCCGAAACGTCAACATTTACCCGCATTCACAGGTTTGGATCGGGCGGCGAATGTTCGCACACTATGAAATATCGCGTTAACCATGGTCGTTGGCCCTTTTTTAGGCTTAACAATTGATGGTCCGCATGGCTAACAGGACAACCCCGATGCCGGTATTTGAGCGTTATGTGTTTCGGCGAATTGCGATCGCTTTCGGCGGTTCGCTCGGCGTTCTGGTGTGCATCATCTGGCTGATTGAATTTCTGCAACGCCTTGATGTGGTGACGACCAGCGGCCAGAGCATCTGGATGTTTCTCATCATGACAGTGCTGGCACTGCCGGCGGTGATCCAGATTATTGCGCCGATCGCCTTCATGATCGGGCTGCTGATGGCCCTCAGTGAGCTTCACAGTGACAGCGAATTGACTGCGATCACCGCATCTGGCGCACCGCGGCGAACCATATTGCGGCCGATCGGGCTGGCTGCATCGATGCTGACGTTGTTTTTGTACCTGTCCCATCTTCTGGTAACGCCACTTAGTACATCGGGCCTTCGCGAACTGGTCTACCGGGTACGGGCTGACCTGGTATCCAGCGCAGTACAGGATGGCGGATTCCGGTCGCTGGAGGGCGGCAAGGTAACGCTGCATATCCGCGAGCGGGTGGCCGACGGCAGCTTTGCGGGAATATTTGTTTCCGATTCACGCAAAGACAACGAAAGTGTCCAGTATGTCGCCGCCCGCGGCGCGCTGCTGGAGCGGGAAAGAGGTGCCTTTCTGGTGCTGGCCAACGGCAACATTATCCGCGAACAGGCCAACAATGGCTCGGTCAATGTCGTGGCCTTTGATACCTATGCCATCGATCTCAGCCAATTCACGCAAGCGGCGGTGTCCTCATCCCAATCGCCGAAGGAAATGACGACAAGGGGGCTGCTGGAGAAAATCATGGTTGCCGAGGATAATCCCGGCAAGACGATATCGCTCAATCGTGAGCTGCACGAGCGATTTTCCGCGCCGCTTTATCCGCTGGCATTTGCCGTGATTATCGCGGCGTTCGTCGGGCGGGCGCGCGCCAACCGGAATGATATCCGGCTGGCGATTGCATCGGGCGCGGGCTTGTGCATGGCGCTGCGCGCAGCAGGATTTTTCGCGCTTGCTGTCAGCGACGCCAGCACGATCGCCTGGACGATTTTCTATGCCGTGCCGATTGCCGGATTTTTTGTGGGCCTGATTGGCTTGTGGCTTAACATCCGTGTGCATATGCCCGCTGTTGTGATCCGCCTTGGCCGGGCGATTGCGGCGCGGTTGCCGGCAAACCTGTTCGGGCGGCCGGCGGCATCCGGCGCGCAGGAAAGCTGATCTGCGAATGATTGCGCATACGTTCAGTTTTTATGTGGCGCGCCGCCTGCTTGCCACCATCACCCTGGTGCTTTCGACGATCGTCGGCATTGCCCATATCGCTGATATCACGGAGTTTTTGCGGCGCTTTTCAAACCATCCCGACTTCACGCTCATTTTGACTTTCCAGGTTACCTGGATGCGCCTGCCATTTCTGGCCGAGCAGGTCTTGCCGTTTGCAGTGCTGATCGGTTCCATTTTGTGCCTGGTCAACCTGACCCGCCGATCAGAGCTGGCCGTGGCGCGAGCCAGCGGTATTTCGGTCTGGGGCATGTTGCGGCCAGCGCTGATTATTGTTTTTGCCGCCGGCGTACTGTTCGTCGCCTTTGTCAATCCAAATGCCAGCAGGCTCAATGACAGTTCGCGGTTGATCGAGAGTATCCTGCATGGCCGCGACCTGAATCGGCGCACCCAGGATGTCTGGTTCCGGCAGGCTTCGGATGAAAACCAGTCGATCATATATGCCAAGGCAGTCGATCCGGACCCGCTGACACTTATTGGTGTAACCGCTGTTGTGCTTGATCACGACGGCAATTTCCGGGAAAAAGCATCCGCCGCCGCGGCCAGTTTTGGCGAATCAGGCTGGATTTTGGACAATGCGACCATTGTTGCAGCTGGCGCCCAGCCGGTGGTGCTGGATCGCTATATATTGTCCACAAATCTCAGCGCGGAAGAGATCGGCAAGATCCTCACGCGTCCGGAGAGTCAATCCGTGTTCAGCCTGCCACAATTTATTGAAACTGCACGGGATTCAGGATTAAAGATTGACCGGTTCCGGTACGCATTCCACAATCTTCTGGCCCGTCCGTTCTATCTGACGGCGATGGTGGTGCTTGCCGGTTCGTTCTGCCTGAAGCTTGCGCGTTCAGGTGGAACAGGCAAGCTTGTGCTGGCAGGTGTGATTTCGGGGTTTTTGCTTTATGTGTTGTCGGAGTTTTTGCGTGATCTGGGCGGGAACGGAATTGTCAGCGCGGTATTTGCTGCGTGGGCTCCGTCCGTCATTGCGCTGACATTCGGCGGGACAGTGTTGTTGTATCTGGAGGACGGTTAGCCTTGACCGGCAGGCGCACAGTGCGAAACAGGGATTGGAGTGTTCTGCGATACCTCGCAGGAGGCTGCGGTGATGTTTGCGCGTATGCCGGAGCGATTTACCCGATAGCCGCCGTGCTTTGCGTGATGATTGTCCTGTACGCCGCGCCGTCTGCGCTGGCGGCGCAATCGGGACAGGCTTCCTCCGATCCGTTTGCCGGGGCATTTCAGTCCGATCCTGATGCGCAGATGCTGCTGGAAGCCGACCAGCTGGTCTACGATTTCGACAACAATATCGTTGAAGCCATTGGCCAGGTTGAAATTTATTATATTGATTATGTGGTGACGGCCGAACGTGTCACCTATTTCCAGATTTCACGACGGCTGGTTGCCAGCGGCAATGTACGTATTCTTGAGCCGGCCGGTAACATCATTACCGCATCCGAAATTGACCTGACCGACAATTTCCGCGACGGATTTGTCCGGTCGATCAATGTTTTGACCACGGAACGCGCCCGGTTTGCGGCCGAAAGCGCGGAACGTCGGGACGGGGAAATCACTGTATTCAAACAGGGCGTCTATACGGCCTGCGAGCAATGCAAGGACCATCCCGAGCGGCCGCCGTTCTGGCAGATCAAGGCGGCGACGATCATCCACGATAATCGCACGCAAACGGTTTCCTACGAGAATGCCTCGCTGGAATTTTTCGGCATTCCGATCGCCTACCTGCCGTATTTCTTTCACGCCGATCCGCGGATCAAGCGCAAGTCTGGCCTGCTGGTCCCCGGGGTCAGCGCCAGGGAATCCCTTGGCGTTGGCGTTTCGGTACCGATGTTTTTCAATCTGGCGCCCAACTATGACATCACCTTTACGCCAACTGTGTATTCACGGCAGGGGCTACATGGCGATGTGGAGTGGCGGCACCGGTTGATGGATGGTTCATACCGGATCAGGGCAACTGGAATTTTTCAGACCGACAAGGAAGTGTTCGTCAATAATATCGGCAGGAAGCTCAGCGGTTACCGGACAGCCCGCGGCAGCATTGGTTCTGAAGGTCAGTTTGCGATCAACTCAAACTGGATCTGGGGTTGGGACGTCTTTGCTTCGTCGGATCGGGCGTATGGCCGTGACTATTCGATCACCGGCGACAACGCCAAGGATATTGAATCGTCAATCTACCTGACGGGGATGACAGAACAAAACCATTTCGATATGCGCACGCTGTTTTACCGGGTGCAACGGGAAAATACGGTCGAAATCGACATCGTCTCCAAGACAGTGATAGTCCACGACGATCAGAAGGAACAGGCCGTTGTCCTGCCTGTGGCTGACCATAATTATGTGGTCGATCAGCCTGTGTTCGGTGGCCAGGTTACGGTGGATTCCAATCTGACGGCGCTGACCCGAGAAAATAGCGATGTGCGCGTTGCTCCGGAGACTGATTATTATGCCGGTGTAGCCGGCAGTTCGGCCCGGTTATCGTCAAATGTTGCCTGGAAGCGCACACTGGTGGCGCCGGGCGGCCATGTGTTTACGCCATTTGCCTATATGGATGTCGCCCTGAACTGGGGGTCGTTCGATGATATGACGGCCGGCCTGAATTCGGGTTCTGCCACCGGCCGGGCGATGCCGGCTGTCGGCTTGGAATATAAATGGCCGATCCTGATCGCCAGCGAATATGCCACCCAGACGATCAGCCCCGTGGTGCAGATTATTGCCCGGCCGAACGAACGCCAGGTTGGCAAACTGCCCAATGACGATTCCCAGGGTCTGGTGTTTGACACCACCAATTTATTCTCCTGGAACAAATTTACCGGTTATGACCGGCAGGAGGGCGGCACGCGTGCCAATGTCGGCCTCACCTATCAGGCCCGTTTCATGAACGGATTCTCCCTGGACGCGGTTGTTGGCCAGTCGTTCCAAGTGGCCGGGATCAATTCCTACGCGCTGGCCGACCCGGCGCTTTCGGGCATTCAATCGGGACTGGATACCCAGGCATCAGACATTGTTGGCCGCCTGACGGTGGATACCGGCAGTGGCATGGCTGTGACAGCAAGGGGGCGCCTTTCCGACGATGATCTGACGGTCAACCGCGCTGAACTGGTGGCAACGGCGGTTCGTGGCCGATCGAACGCCAAGGTTGGCTATGCGTTTTTGCGGGCGCGACCGGCGGTCGGCATCATAACCGATCGCGAGGAATTTTCCAGCGAAGCGACGCTGGCGCTCGGCGAAAACTGGTCAATATCGGGCGCCACTGTCTTCGATATCCGCAAAACCGAACTGGTCAGCCACGGCATCGGCATTGCCTACGACAATGAGTGTTTTGCCTTGTCGATTGATTATTCGCAAACCCGCGACCGGTATACCGATCAGGTTGATGACAAAACCCTGTTCGTGCGGGTCAATCTTCGCACGATCGGCGAAAACGGTGTTCGCCGACACTTCAAGGAGTAGGGTCGGCGCGTGCCGCCAATCGCCATGGATCGCAACCTTCGCCGCAATTTTGCCTTAACCTTGCAACACCGGTTGCACAGATGGCCGCAAACAGTGTTATTTCCAACCGATCCCCGATGCGAAATCCTGAAGAACAATGACCCCACTCTCCCACGCTGTCTTTGCCATTGTTGCCGGTATTTTTCTGATTTTGCCGATCGCCAATCAGCCGGCCGGCGCACAGGGCCGGATCGAAATTCTGGTCAATAATGAACCGATCACCACCTATGACATCCAGAACCGGACCCGGCTATTGAAGCTGACGACCGGTGGCCGGTCAGGCAAATCCAAAGCGATCGAGGAGCTGATCGATGAGCGGCTGAAGATGCAGGAAGCCGGACGGCGCAATGTCACGGTCGATACCGCGAAAGTCGATCAGGCGATCGCCGGGATTGCCAGCCGGACGAAAATGTCTCAGTCGCGTCTGGAAGCCTCGCTGCGGCAGTCTGGCGTCAATCCAAAGACGCTGCGCAATCGCATTCGCGCCGAAATAGCCTGGGGCGAAATCGTCCGAGCGCGGTTCCGGGCAACAGTTGAAGTGACCGAGCGGGATGTGGCCGTTGCTCTTGGTGGCGATGACAAGGCGAGCGATACAATTTCGGAGTTTCGCCTGCAGGAGATCGTCTTCATTGTGCCGCGCAAAAGCAGCAAGGCCTACGAATCCCAGCGCAAACGCGAGGCCGAAGCTTTCCGCGCCAGCTATCCGGGCTGCAATTCGGCGCTGGAGAAAGTACGCGGACTGAAAAATGTCGTCGTAAAACCAACGATGCGGCGCGATGAATCCCAACTCAACGGGGAAATGGCCGAGGTCCTTGCTGAAACCGGAGCGGGTCAGGCATCGCGGGCCGTGCGGTCGGCAGAAGGGTTTCTGGTATTCGGCGTATGCTCCAAAGAGGCGATCCGCGGGGCATCGAAAGCCTCGACTGAAACCCGTCAGAACCTGATGAATGAGCGCGGGCAACTGCTCGCCCGCCGATATTTGCGCGACTTGCGGGCCGATGCGGTTATTGATCGGCGCTAGAGGCCGGTGACGAAACCAGATGACAGCCCTCGCCCTGTCGCGCTGACGCTCGGCGAACCGGCGGGCATTGGTCTGGACATCACCCTTGCTGCCTGGCGCAACCGGGCTGATGCTGCCATTGCGCCTTTTCTGTTTATCGGCAATGGCGACGGGCTCAGGAAGCGCGCGGCGTTGTTGGGCTGGGACGACATGCCGATTGTCGAGGCAACACCGGATACAGCGATCGCGGCCTTTGCCGATGCGCTGCCCTGCCTTGCCGACCAGGATCCGATTTTTGGCCAACCCGGTGCGCCTGAGCGTGCCGATGCCACGGCGCAGCTTGCGTCGATAACCCAGGCCGTTTCCCTTGTTCACGACGGACAGGCAAGCGCCGTGGTCACCAATCCCATTCACAAGAAGGCGCTGCACGATGCCGGGTTTGCCCATCCAGGCCATACCGAGTTTCTGGCGGTTTTGGCGCAGCGGTACTGGGGTGTTTCCTGCACGTCGGTGATGATGCTGGCGGCACCGGACTTACGCGTGGTGCCGGTCACGGTCCATATTCCGCTTGCCGACGTGCCTGGTGCTCTGACACGGCAGCGGATTGTCGAGACCGGACGGATTGTCGCTGGCGATCTGCAGTCGCGGTTTGGGATTGATAATCCACGACTGGCGATCGCCGGCCTCAATCCTCATGCCGGCGAAGGCGGAATGTTGGGCCGCGAAGACAATGAAATCATCGCCCCGGCAATTGCCGAACTTCAAAAAAGCGGTATCGCGGCAACTGGGCCGCTTTCTGCCGATACGCTGTTTCATGAAAGTGCACGGGCGCGCTATGACGCGGCGCTTTGCATGTATCACGATCAGGCGCTCATCCCGGTCAAAACGCTGGCCTTTGACAGCGCCGTCAACGTCACGCTTGGCCTGCCTTTTGTGCGCACCTCGCCCGATCACGGCACCGCCTTTGACATTGCCGGCAGCGGCACCGCCCGACCGGACAGCCTGATTGCCGCTCTCAAAATGGCCAGCCAGTTGTCATGACCGGTTCTGACGCGGCTCTGGATGCCTTGCCGCGTCTACGCGATGTCATCGACGCGCATGATTTGTCGCCGCGCAAGGCGCTGGGCCAGAATTTCCTTCTGGATCTCAATCTGACCCGGCGAATTGCCCGGGCCGGCGGCGCGATCGACGGCTGCCACATCATCGAGATCGGACCGGGACCGGGAGGACTGACACGGGCGCTGCTGCTGGAAGGTGCTGCCCATGTCACGGTCATCGAGCGCGATGCGCGTGCCCTGCCGGCGCTGGAACAGATTGCCGCCGCCGCGCCGGGGCGTTTGAGCATCAGGATTGGCGACGCGCTAGGTGTCGACATTGGCGAATTGGTGCGCGCCGGTATGCCGACACGGATAATCGCCAACCTGCCCTACAATATCGCCACAGCATTTGCCACGAACTGGCTATCAGTACCGGCATGGCCGCCGGTGTGGGATTCCATGACATTGATGTTCCAGAAAGAGGTTGCCGAACGCCTGGTCGCAAGCCCCGGCACAAAAACCTATGGCCGGCTGGCGGTCCTGGCCGGGTGGCGGTGTTCAGTCAGTCAGGTTCTTTCGCTGCCGGCCCGTGCCTTTACGCCGCCGCCAAAAGTGGAATCGGCACTGGTCCATTTTGTCCCGAAACCGGATGCTGCCGATATTTCGCCCGGTATCGTGTCGGCGGTGACGGCTGCCGCATTCGGGCAGCGGCGGAAAATGCTGCGATCCTCGCTAAAATCCCTGTGGGCAAACCCCGTGCCGGTGCTTGCCGCGAGCGGTATCGATCCGGCGCTGCGGGCGGAAAATATACCGGTCTCGGGTTTTCTTGATCTTGCCCGGCGCTATCGCGCGCGCGACCCGTCATCGGATGAGGCCTGATTCATTGTTTGATTGATATTGCCGGCTTCATCGAGAAGGCGGCTGACAAACGGGCGTAATCCGATGACCCGGCCGCGGCGTTGGCGTTCGGCGTGCAGGATTGCGGTCACTTTCGCGAAGGTCCCGTCGAGATCGTCATTGACGATAATATATTCGTAGCGGCCCCATTGCTCGATTTCCAACCGCGCGCCATCGAGCCGGCGGGCAATGGTTTCCGCATCGTCCTCGGCGCGGCGCTCAAGCCGGGCCTTCAGTTCGTGCATCGAGGGGGGCAGGACAAAAACCCGAACCAGATCGTCGGGCATTTTTTCGGCGAGTTGATCAGTGCCCTGCCAGTCGATATCGAAAAGCACATCACGGCCGGCCGCCAGTGCCGCTTCAACCGGCTTTTTTGGAGTGCCATAGCTGTTGCCGTGGACTTGCGCCCCTTCCAGCAATTCGCCGTGTTCATCCATGCGGGAAAATTCTTGCCTGTCGATAAAATGATAGTGCACGCCGTCAATTTCGCTCGACCGGCGGGCACGGGTGGTGACCGACACGGACAATTCTACCTGCGTCTCCTCGGCCAACAACTGGCGGGCGAGCGTTGATTTTCCGGCTCCCGAGGGCGAGGACAGGACGAACATCAGGCCGCGCCGGGCCAATGGCACGTGATCCGTATGGGGGGCGCTAACCGGCCTCGTGTCAGGTTCTGCGCTCATTCGATATTTTGCGCCTGTTCGCGAAACCGGTCGATCTCGGTTTTCAGATCCAGACCGATTGCTGTCATCGCGCGCTCGTGGGCCTTGGAACAAATGGTGTTGGCCTCGCGGTTCATTTCCTGGGCCAGAAAATCGAGCCGGCGGCCAATTGCCTCGCCGCTGGCCAGCCGTTCGGCGACGGCGGCGGCGTGGCCTTTCAACCGGTCGATTTCCTCTCGGATATCCGCCTTGATGGCCAGCGCCACGGCTTCGGTGTGGAGACGATCACTGTCGAAATCGCCGTTGTCGGCCAGCAAGGCAACCTGTTCGGCAATGCGGGTTTTTAGACCGTCCACTGCCTGGCCGGCCAGTTCTTCGGCGGCAGCCGTTTTTTGCGAGATCGTGCCGGCCATGGTGTCCAGCACTGGTGCAATGCGTTGGCCTTCTTCGCGGCGCGAGGCAATCAGGCTGTTGAGCGCCTCGCCAAAGCCGTCCACAATTGCCTTTCGTCCGGCATCGGACAGGGTATCCAGATCCGTGCGGCCAGATTCCTCCAACACACCACGAATAGCCAGAATGCCGTCTGCCGTAGGTTCGCCAATGCCGTTGACGTCGGCAAGGCGCTGGGCAGCGGCAACCACTAGCGTCAGCGCCCCTTCGTTGAGCCGCAACAAGGGGCCGGTAGCGCTGCGTCCGGCATGAAGGGCAAACTGGCAGCTACCTCTGGTGAGTGCGTCGCGTGCCAAGGCCCGCAATTGCGGCTCCAGACCGTCGAACCCGGCTGGCAACCGGAAGCGCACTTCAAGGCCGCGGCTATTGACGGTCTTCAACTCCCAGGTGAATGCGACCTCGTCGGCAATGATATCCACCCGGGCATAGCCGGTCATGCTGGACGGGGTAGTTGCGGACGCAGTCATGGTGCCATGGCCGGCCGTGTGCCGCCCTTCATCAGGGTTCGGCAACCGGAAACCTGGCCGCGTTTACTGAGTGCCACCGCCGGTTCCGGCCGTACCACCATTGGCATTGTTTGCATCATTCGCCCCATTTCCAGCCTTGCGGGCTGCCTCAATGCTGCGCCATCTGGCGACATTGCGATTGTGCTCATCCAGCGTTTCGGCAAAAGCGTGACCGCCACTGCCGTCGGCGACAAAATAAAGATCACTGGTTCGTGACGGATTTGCGACGGCTTCCAGCGCGGCGCGTCCCGGATTGGCAATCGGGCCCGGCGGCAAACCGTCGATGACATAGGTATTATAGGGCGTCGCCTTTTCGATATCGGAACGATAGAGCGGGCGATCCGGCGGTTTTCCGGCGCCGCCAAACAGGCCGTATATGATGGTCGGATCAGATTGCAACCGCATGCCCCGGCGCAGCCGGTTGATGAAAACCGAAGCAACACGGGGGCGCTCGTCGGCCCGGCCGGTCTCTTTTTCCACAATCGAGGCCAGTGTGACGAATTCCTGCTTGGTGGTGATCGGCAAGTCGGCGCTGCGCCGTGCCCAGATATCTTCCAGCACCCGGTCGCGAGCGCGCCGCATTTGGTCAAGCATTTGCTGGCGTGTTGCGCCACGCGTAAACTTGTAGGTCTCGGGCAGTAATTCGCCTTCCGCCGGCAAGGTGCCAATTTCGCCAACCAGGATCGCATCGCCCTGCAACCGCTCGGCGACTTTGAGGACCGTCAGGCCTTCGGGGACGGTTACCGCGTGCAGGATTGCCCGGCCCGACGTCAATATCTCCATCACCTGGCGCATGCTGGCGCCCGGCTCGAACAGATATTCACCGGCCTTCAATTTCTCTTCGGACTTGTGGAGACGCACGGCACCGGAAAAAATGTAGTCGTTGGCGATAACATTCGTGCGTTTGAGAAGTTCGCCGATCTGCCCAACGGTGGCGCCACGCGGAATGACCACGGAGCGATTTTCCGCCAGCGGGCCGGGCGCATCAAATTTGCTCTTGCCGATATATAGCCCGGCACCAACCGCACCCAGAACTATCACCATGGTCATCAGAAAGAAATTGAGCACGATTACCATCGGATGACGGGCGCGGCGCGAGGGCGCAGGCGGTGGCGCTGCTGGTTCGGGCTGGATCGCCTGACGGGGGCTGCGCGGGCTTATCCGGCGGCGGGCAGTCACGGCCTCGCCCGGCTCATCGATGTCATAGACAATGCCTGGCTCTTGGCCTGGTTCCAGGCCGGAATCGGCGACCAAATCCCGATCGACCTGCAATCCGGTATCGATAAAATCTTCTGGAGATCGATTCTTGCTCATTGCTGAACGGTCCTGACGCCTTTGTCAGGCGCGGGGCGGACAAGCACCACAGTGCGTTGCCGCGAATGGATTGGGCTCGCGATTGCGAACCGGTGTAACGCGCCGGGCACGCGTGATCAACACAGGTGGCGATCTATCCCGGCTTGGAGAAAATTGCGCCGTGGTAAGGCGGCGGCGGTAATCGATAAGTATATGTGGCGTCACGTTGGGCAGCCCATGCCAGAATGCCTGGCGCTAACCGTCAAACGACCGGAACACCAGCGAGGCATTGGTGCCGCCAAATCCGAAAGAATTGGACAGCGCCACATTGACCGGCATCTCCTTGGCCTTGTGCGGCACCAGGTCGATGGGCGTTTCAACCGATGGATTGTCGAGGTTGAGCGTCGGCGGAACAATGTTGTCGCGAATGGCCAGCACCGAGAATATTGTCTCGACCGAACCGGCGGCCCCCAGAAGGTGGCCGATGGCCGATTTTGTCGATGACATGGTGGTGTCAGCGGCGGCATCGCCAAGCAATCGCTCGATCGCCCGCAACTCGATCTCGTCGCCCATCGGCGTGGATGTGCCGTGGGCGTTGACATAATCGACATCCGAAGCCGCAAGCCCGGCCCGATTCAAGGCGGCCGTCATGCACCGATAGGCGCCATCGCCATCTTCAGCCGGCGATGTGATGTGATAGGCATCGCCGGACATGCCGTAGCCGATGACTTCGGCATAGATTTTTGCGCCCCGCGCCAGTGCGTGATCCAGATCCTCCAGCACGACAATTCCGGCACCTTCGCCCATGACGAACCCGTCGCGGTCGCGGTCATAGGGCCGCGAGCCGGCAGTCGGATTGTCGTTAAAGGCTGTGGACAACGCCCGGCAAGCGGCAAATCCGGCCAGGCTGATCCGGCTGATCGGTGATTCGGTGCCACCGGCCACCATGACATCGGCATCGCCCAGTGCGATCAACCGGGCGGCGTCGCCGACCGCGTGGGCACCAGTCGAACAGGCTGTAACCACGGAATGGTTCGGGCCTTTCAACTGGTGCTGAATGGACACATGGCCGGACGCCAGATTGATCAGGCGGCCGGGAATGAAGAATGGTGAAATTCGGCGCGGTCCGCGTTCGGCCAACAGTGCGCCGGCCTCGACGATGCCGGAAATGCCGCCGATACCCGATCCAATCAGGACACCGGACCGGATCTGGTCTTCATGGGCGTCAGGATGCCAATCGGCGTCGTCCAGCGCCTGGGTGGCGGCGGCCACAGCGTAGACGATGAATTCATCGACTTTTCGCTGTTCCTTCGGCGCCATCCAGTCGTCCGGATTGAAAGTGCCGTCGGTGCCATCTCCGCGCGGGATCTGGCAGGCGATCTGGCAGGCAATATCGTCCACCTTGAAATTGGTGACCCGGCCGGCTCCGCTTTCGCCGGCCAGAAGCCGTGACCATGTGGCCTCGGCACCGTTGGCCAGAGGAGAAACCATGCCCAAGCCGGTTATGACGACCCGTCTCATATTATGTAATCCCGAACACCCGGAAGCGAGGCCTGCAATGCAAGATGGCTAGCTGGCGCTTTTTTCCAGAAAGCGGACCGCGTCACCCACGGTCAAAATGGTCTCGGCCGCATCGTCGGGAATCTCGACACCGAATTCTTCTTCAAACGCCATAACCAATTCGACCGTATCGAGGCTGTCGGCGCCCAAATCATCGATAAAGCTGGCGTCCTTCGCCACTTTTTCGGTTTCAACGCCGAGATGCTCGATCACGATTTTCTTGACGCGATCTTCAATGCTGGATTCGCTCATATTACTTTCCCTGTTTCGGCAACCGGTGCGTTGCATTTTAATATCGGTGCCTCGGCCGCCCTGCCCGCACGGCGTGCCGGATTTGCATCAAAAACTGTCCGATGAGGCAATCGCGCGTAGGCAAGTCGGCGGTCCGTTACCATGTTTCGACCGGCTTGACCAGAACGGCTAAACAGCCTGTTTCGCCTCTGTCATTTGGTTTAGATCATGGCCATCCCGCCGTTGATGTGAAGGGTCTGCCCGGTGACGTAGGCCGCCTCATCACTGGCCAGAAATACAGCGCCGGCGGCGATCTCGTCGGCGGTACCCAAACGACGTGCCGGGATGTTCGCCATAATCGTATCGCGCTGCTTTTCATTCAGGGCATCGGTCATGGCGCTGGTGATAAAACCGGGCGCAATGCAATTGGCGGTCACGCCCCGGCTTGCCACTTCGTGGGCCAGAGATTTCATCAGGCCGATCATGCCGGCTTTCGAGGCTGCGTAGTTGGCCTGGCCGGCATTGCCGGTGACGCCGACAACCGAAGTAATGCCGATCAGCCTGCCAAAGCGCTGGCGCATCATGATCCGCAGCGCCGTGCGAGACAGGCGGAAGGCCGCCTCCAGATTAACCCGGATGACCAGATCCCAGTCCGCATCGCTCATGCGCATGGAAAGGCCGTCGCGGGTCAGGCCGGCATTATTGACCAGGATATCGATGCCACCCATCGCCTCTTCGGCCTGGGGCACCAGCTGATCGACGCTGTCGGGATCAGACAGATCGGCCGGGCAGATTTCAACCCGCTCGCCCAAGTCTGCGGCGACGCTTGCCAGTGCATCTTCGCGTGTTCCCGACAGGGCGACGGTGGCGCCGCGTTCATGAAGGGCGCGGGCGATGGCGCCGCCGATGCCACCGCTGGCGCCGGTTACCAGAGCCTTGCGGCCGGTCAGATCGAACATGGGGATACTCCTTGAATTTTCCAGGTGGCGACTGTGCTGTGTGGATCGTGGCACGACTTGTCGGTGCCCGGACCCAGTGTGTGTTGAGCGACTAACTGCCGAGCTGCTCGACGACGCGATCGATATCGGCCGGCCCGCCGGCGTTGACCGCTTCAAGGCTCCGGTCGATCCGCCGGGCAAGGCCTGACAACACCTTTCCGGCGCCGATTTCCACCAGCCGGGTGATACCATTTTGCGCCATCCACAGCACCGATTCACGCCAGCGCACCATGCCGGTCACCTGTTCGACCAGATGCTGGCGAATGGCGGCCGGATCGCTCACCGGCGCTGCCGACACATTGGATATCACCGGAACAACCGGTGCTTCGATCGAAACGGCGGCCAGCGCATCGGCCATGATATCGGCGGCCGGCCCCATCAGGCTGCAATGGAACGGGGCACTTACGGGCAAAAGGATGGCCCGTTTGGCGCCGCGGGCGCGGGCAATATCGAGCGCCCGTTCGACCGCTGCCCTGACACCGGACACGACGACTTGTCCCGATGCGTTGTCGTTGGCGGCGGCACAGACTTCGCCCTGGCTGGCGCTCTGGGCGACCTCGATGACGTCGACCAGATCGAGGCCGAGTATGGCCGCCATGGCGCCATCACCCACGGCAACTGCATCTTGCATGGCATCGCCGCGAATCCGCAACAGCCGCGCGGTATCGGCAACCCTGATCGATCCGGCGGCGGTCAGTGCTGAATATTCGCCCAGCGAATGACCGGCGACACAGGCGGCCGAGTTGGCGACAGTGACGCCACGTGATTCCAGCACCCGCAATGTGGCGATAGACACCGCCATCAAAGCCGGCTGGGCATTGCGAGTGAGCGTCAATTCGCTTTCCGGACCCTCCCAGATGATGGTGGAAAGAGCTTCGCCCAGCGCATCATCGACTTCCTGAAAGACGGCACGGGCTTGCGGGTAGGCGTCGGCAAGATCCTTGCCCATTGCGACGGCCTGACTGCCCTGCCCGGGAAAAACAAATGCATTTGGTGATTTTGATGTCATGAAATATGCCTTGGAACTTGCACCAGACCGGCTGGTTAGTGGCTGGGCCTGCGGCTTGGCGAACACATTACAACGGCCAACTGATTGCGCCGGCGAGGAACCACGGGCGACCCCCAAAAGTCAAGAATTTGATCGTGCATCGTCATACGGTTTGCATTGCGGACAGCGGCGCGCTTGCGTTTGTGCCGATTTACCGTATATAGCCGCTCCGTGACCGGCTTTGGCCGGGGGCTGAACGGAAGGTCGGGTATTCAGATCAAACATCAAAAAATCTGAATTTCCGGCAGGATTGGCAAGCAATCCGGCTTCCTGTGTCTCCGCTCTTAACTGACCGTCCATGCCTTTCTTTCCCGATCCGCGCCTGCGGCACCGGGCCGAAGGTCGACGAGGCTCCGCGCCGGCAGGTCACGTGAGACAAAGAAAGGCAGCCTATGGCTTTTTATGAAAATGTGTTTTTGACACGCCAGGATGTATCCTCGCAGCGGGTCGATGAACTGCTCAACCAGTTCAAATCCATCATTGACGAAGGCTCCGGCTCCGTTGGCAAAACGGAATATTGGGGCTTGAGGAACATTGCGTACCGGATCCGCAAGAACCGCAAGGCGCATTATACGTTGATGAATATTGATGCACCGCATGCCGCGGTGGCGGAGATGGAACGGCAAATGGGCCTGAGCGAAGACATTTTGCGGTTCCTGACCATTCGCGTTGACGAGCTGGAAGAAGAGCCGTCTGCGCAGATGCAGAAAAAGGAACGCGACGAGCGTCGTCGCCGCGAGCGCGAACGCCGGCGTGACGATGATGGCGGCGAACGCCCGACGGGTACCAGGGCCGGTGGAGACAATGCCGGCGCAGCACGCGCAAGCGGAACACCGGCTGAAGGAGAAAAGGCCAATGGTTGACATTTCACAGCTTCCAACGCGGCGGCCCTTTCACCGCCGGCGCAAAACCTGTCCGTTCTCCAGCGATACTTCGCCGAAGATCGATTACAAGGACGCCAAGCTGCTGGAGCGGTACATTTCCGAACGGGGCAAGATCGTTCCCTCGCGCATCACCGCCGTTTCGGCAAAACGACAGCGCGAACTGGCGCGGGCAATCAAGCGGGCGCGGTTCCTCGGCCTGTTGCCGTACGTGCTGAAATAGCAGCCTTCATCTGAGATCAGCTGGGCAAGGCATCACCCTGCCCTAACCGCGCCGATGGTTCATCGCGCGGGACAGCAAGGAGAACGACATGGACGTCATTTTACTGGAACGTGTGGCCAAACTTGGCCAGATGGGCGACGTGGTCACCGTCAAGAACGGCTATGCCCGCAACTTTCTTTTGCCCAACGGCAAGGCACTTCGGGCCAACGAGACCAACAAAGCCCACTTTGACCGCGACAAGACCCAGCTTGAAGCGCGCAATCTGGAAGCGCGCAACGAAGCTGAGACTGTCGGCGACAAGCTGAATGGCGAGACATTCGTTGCCATTCGTCAGGCTGGCGAGACCGGCCAGCTTTACGGTTCGGTAGCCCCACGCGATGTAGCCGAACTGTTGTCGGAAGGCGGGTTTTCGATCGAGCGCAGCCAGGTTCGGCTCGATCGCCCGATCAAGACAATCGGCATGCAGGAAGTCTTGGTGGTTCTGCATCCGGAAGTCGAGGTTCCCGTAACCATCAATGTGGCTCGCTCATCTGATGAAGCCGAACGCCAGGCGCTCGGGGAAGATCTTACCGGGCGCGACCAATATGCCGACGACGATGAGGGCGATGAAGAAGTTCCGGATCTGGAAGAGATCTTCGAAAACGCCGAAGATGCTGAAGCAGCCGTTGAGGCAGAGGCTGATGTTGACGCCGACAGCGATAGCAACGATGCGCCATCAGATGATGTCTTTGGTGAGGACGGCGACGTGGGCGAAGGTGAAAATACCGATGCCGAGCCGCGCCCGGCCTGACCGCTGGAATTGAAAATCAGATAATTGGCGGGCAATTTACCGCAGGATTACGGGGCGCCGCAGTGGCGCCCCTTTTTTTGTGCCCAGCGTCCGGTCCGCTGCGGCATGGTAGCTCGCGGATTGCCGGCATCGCGTTTTCGCCGGCAGTTGTCCTTTTGTGCGACACTTGGAAGCGATTCGTTCCAATGCGACAGTCAAGCCAATTCTGCCGATAGGAGCAGAAGGGTATTTTTGACCTAGAACAGTGTGGAAAGCGAGCGGTGCGGAGCAAGACCTGTTGTGGTTGCTGTTCACCAGCAAAAGAGACGCGTAGACCAAAGACCCACATTTGAGACGACTACATGACGCTTGCCGAAAACCTGCCCGAACCTCTCGGTATTTCAGAACACCAGACCCATCGGCAGAGCCCCCACAATATCGAGTTGGAGCAGGCGCTGCTTGGCGCGATCCTGATCAACAACGAGGCTTATTACCGGGTGTCGGACTTTCTGATGCCGGTGCATTTTTTCGATCCGCTTCACCAGCTGCTGTTCGAAAAGGCCGCACAGTTGATCCGCATGGGCAAGATCGCCGATCCGCGGACGATCAAAAGCTTCCTGCAAGAGAACGAACGGGTCGGCGACATCACGGCCGGCGAATATCTTTCGCGGCTGGCTTATGAGGCGGCGACGATCATCAATGCGGAGGATTATGGCCGCACGATTTATGATCTGGCCATCCGGCGCTCGCTGGTAACGATTGGCGAGGATGTCGTTAATATTGCTTATGACGCGCCCGTCGACATGGGTCCGCGCGCACAGATCGAGGATGCCGAACGACGGCTTTATGAACTGGCCGAGACCGGGCGCTTCGACAGCGGTTTCCACGATTTTACCTCGGCGCTGAAATCGGCAATCGAGATGGCTGCGGCCGCCTATAAACGCGACGGTCATCTGTCGGGACTGGCCACCGGGCTCTACGACATGGACCGGCTGATGGGGGGCCTGCAGAAGTCCGATCTGGTGGTCCTTGCCGCCCGTCCGGGTATGGGCAAGACGTCGCTGGCCACCAATATCGCATACAATATCGCCAAGGCGTGGCGCGGCGAGCAAGCGGCCGATGGTTCGATCACCACGGTCGACGGCGGCATTGTCGGATTCTATTCGCTGGAGATGTCCTCAGAACAGCTGGCAACCCGCATACTTGCCGAGCAAGCCGGTGTGCCGTCATCCGAAATCAGGCGGGGCGCAATCCACGAAGACCAGTTCGACAAGATCGTCGAGGTGGCCCAGGAAATTCAGAAGATCCCGCTCTATATCGATCAGACCGGCGGCATATCCGTTGCCCAGCTTGCCGCACGCGCGCGGCGGCTGAAACGCCAGCGGGGGCTTGATCTGCTGATTATCGACTATCTGCAACTGATGCAGGGATCGTCGCGCCGCAGTTCTGAAAACAGGGTTCAGGAAATAACTGAAATCACCACCAATCTCAAAGCGTTGGCGAAGGAACTTCAAGTTCCAATTGTAGCGCTATCGCAATTGTCACGGCAGGTGGAATCGCGCGACGACAAGCGCCCGCAACTGTCTGACTTACGTGAATCAGGATCGATCGAGCAGGATGCCGATGTGGTGCTGTTTATCTACCGCGAGGAATATTACCTGAAAAACCGCAAACCCAAGGAAGGCACCGAGGAGTTCTTCAAGTGGCAAGCGGAAATGGAGGAACTGACCGGTCGCTCCGAAGTCATCATCGGCAAACAGCGCCATGGTCCAACCGGCGTCATCGAACTGCAGTTCGATGCAGATGTCACCCGGTTCTCCTCGATCGCCCGCACCGACAAGATGCCGGACCGGTATGAATAGAGCCATCGCGTCCGGGGCCGGTGGGATCGTGGCGACGGCCCGCGCCCAATGACGGACGGTTCGCCGCTGCGGGTGCGCATCGATACGGCGGCGCTGGCGGCCAACTGGCGACGGCTGAACCGCCTGTCGGGAGCGGCGACCTGCGCCGCAGTCGTCAAGGCGGATGCCTATGGGCTCGGCCTTGATGTCGCAGTGCCGGTGTTTGCCACGGCTGGCTGCACGGTGTTTTTCGTTGCCACCGCGGCAGAAGGTATTCAGGTGCGGCAGCTAGCGCCGCAGGCGGTGATCTATGTTCTGGATGGTCTGATCGGTCCGCCGGCGGACTATGCGACCCACCAGCTGCGGCCTGTTCTTGGTAATCTTGACGAATTGTCCGAATGGCGCGCGTTTCGTGCAAGCCGAGGCACTAACGCAGGCGCGCGTGACCTTGGCGCTGCCGTTCATATTGACACAGGCATGAACCGGCTGGGGTTGTCGATGGACGAAGCCCTGGGCCTGGCGGACAAAGGCGCGGCTGAATTGATCGACAGCGCCGGCATTGATCTGTTGATGAGCCATCTGGCCTGCGCCGATACGCCGGACCATCCGCTGAATTTCCGGCAAATCGAGCGCTTTGCCAACCTGCGGGCGCTGTTCCCCGGTGTGCCGGGTTCGCTGGCAAATTCACCGGGCATTTTCCTCGATCAAGCGGCCCACCATGATCTCGTCCGGCCGGGGGTCGCACTTTACGGCGGCGGCTCCCACCCGGATGCAAAAATGTATTCGGTGGTCTCGGTCTTGGCGCGCATTCTTCAGGTCCGTACCGTGAAAACCGGCGAGAGCGTCGGTTATGGCGGCGCGCAATCTGTTGACCGCGACAGCCGCATCGCCATCCTCGCCGCCGGTTATGGCGATGGCTATTTGCGATCCGCCGGTTCCAGCAATGACCGGCCGGGTGCACAGGTAGCGATCGGCGGACATCTGGCACCGCTAATTGGCCGGGTGTCGATGGATCTGATTGCGGTCGATGTCACCGACCTTCCCGATGGTATCGCCCATCGCGGCGGCAAGGCGGAATTGTTCGGGCCGACGCTTTCCATCGATGACGTTGCGCACAGCGCCGGTACAATCGGCTATGAGTTGTTGACCGGACTTAGTCGTCGCGCGGTGCGCGAAACTTTCGATGGCGGTCCGAAAAAAGTATGACCGGGATCACCATGCACCTAACAAAGAACAACCTCTGAGATGAGCCGGGCGCGGGCGACATTTGTGTGTTCGGTATGCGGGGCGATTGCGCAGAAATGGCAGGGCCGCTGCGAGGCGTGCAATGCCTGGAACACGCTGCATGAGGAAGCGGCGACCAAGGCGCCCTCCTCCCTGGCGCTCGGCCAGGGCAGAGCCGGTGAACTCCTGTCGCTTGCCGGTAAAAGCGAACCGGTAGCGCGGCTCGCCGGTGGCATGGCCGAGTTCGATCACGTGATCGGCGGCGGTTTCGTTGCCGGATCGGCGCTGCTGGTCGGTGGCGATCCGGGCATCGGCAAGTCGACACTGCTTTTGCAGATTGCCGCTGCCATGGCGCAGGCTGGTTCAAAAATTGTCTATGTATCCGGCGAAGAAGCGATCGAGCAGGTGCGGATGCGGGCTGAGCGGCTTGGCCTGCGCGATGCGCCGGTGCTGCTTGTGGCTGAAACCCGGGTGGAAGACATTTTGGCGACGGTCAAATCGGCCGGCCATGCCGATCTGATCATCGCCGATTCCATCCAGACATTGTGGACCGACATTGCCGACAGTGCGCCGGGCACGGTGACACAGGTGCGCAACTCGACGCAGGCGCTGATCCGCCACGCCAAATCGACCGGGACCATTGTCGTTCTGGTCGGCCACGTCACCAAGGACGGCCAGATCGCCGGCCCCCGTGTTGTCGAACATATGGTCGATGCGGTACTTTATTTTGAAGGCGACAGCGGCCACCAATACCGAATCTTGCGCACCGTGAAAAACCGCTTCGGCCCGGCCGGCGAAATTGGCCTGTTCGAAATGACCGGGGTAGGCCTGAAAGAAGTGGCCAGTCCATCGGAACTATTTATCGGCGACAAATCGGGAACCAGCCCCGGCGCCGCAGTGCTGGCCTCGCTGGAAGGGTCGCGACCGATATTGGTGGAAGTGCAAGCGCTGGTTGCCGAATCATCGCTGGGCACGCCGCGCCGGGCCGTCGTTGGCTGGGATACCGGGCGGTTGGCGATGATCCTGGCCGTGCTGGAAGCGCGCTGCGGCCTGCGCTTTGGGTCGTCAGATGTGTACCTCAACGTGGCCGGGGGCTTGCGGCTTTCCGAGCCTGCCGCCGACCTTGCAGTCGCCGCCGCGTTGATATCGGCGCGAAGCGGGGTTGCGGCCCCTGCCGAGACGGTATATTTCGGCGAAATAAGCCTGTCCGGTGCCGTCCGGCCGGTACCGCGAACCGAGACCCGGCTACGAGAGGCCGAAAAGCTCGGATTTGGCAGTGCTGTCCTGCCGGCAAACAGTGGTGAGACAGGATCGGCACAGGTAATGAAGACGCCGATCAGCAGGCTCAGTGACTTGGTTGCGTATTTTGCCGGGGCAGCGGAAACGAGCGTCCGCGCTGACCCCACGAGTTAAACCGCAACTCGGCCGCAGTGCGGCCCTAAGAACGGGATGGGCGTGCGCGCCTGACAAATATGACCATTCTTGACGGCATATTGATATTCGTCGTGCTGATATCGGCCGGACTGGCGATGGTCCGCGGCTTCACCCGCGAAGTGTTTTCCATCGCATCGTGGGTCGCGGCAGCGGCGGTCGCCTATTTCTTCTGGGAACCGGCCCTTCCCTACGTCCAGCGCTATATCAGCGAGAGTACGGTGGCGCTCGGTGTCACAGTGGTCGGCATATTTTTTGCCACGCTGATCGTCGTGTCCATCATCACCATGCGAATTTCAGATTTCATTCTGGATTCCAAGGCCGGACCGCTTGACCGGACGCTGGGCTTTTTGTTCGGAGCCGGCCGCGGCGTCATTTTGGTGGTGATCGGGGTTCTGTTCCTCAATTTTTTCATGGCCGAGGACAAGCAGCCGGTTTGGATTGCCCAAGCCAAATCCAAACCGTGGCTGGACGCCATCGGCAATGACATCATCAACGCGCTGCCCGAAGACCCGGAAGCGGAGATCATGGACCGGTTCCGCAAGGATGATGCGGAGCGCGCGGCCGAAGCCGATCCGGCTTCAAGCACTTATCGCGCCGATGACCAGCACGCGCTGGAGCGGCAAGTGCGGGTTGAGACCGGGCAGTAGATTTTCGGATTTCCCACCAGGACGATTGTTCGATGACTGATCAGGATGGATTTCACGACGAATGCGGTGTTTTCGGCATTTTCGACCATCCGGACGCCGCGACGCTGACCGCGCTTGGACTGCATGCCCTACAACATCGCGGACAGGAAGCGGCAGGCGTCGTCAGCTTTGACGGCAGCCAGTTTTTCATCGAACGGCATATCGGGCTGGTCGGCGACAATTTCACCCGTCCCAATGTGATTGCCCGGTTAAAGGGCAATCGCGCCATTGGTCACAATCGCTACTCGACAACCGGTGCGCCGGTGTTGCGCAATGTGCAGCCGATGTTTGCCGAGTTTGCCGCCGGTGGATTTGCCGTCGCCCACAATGGCAACATCACCAACGCCCGTACCCTGCAGCGGCGCTTGCAACAGCGTGGTTCGATCTTCCAGTCGACTTCGGACACCGAAAGTCTGATCCATCTGACGGCAACCAGCGACCGGGGGCGACTGGTCAATCGCCTCACCGACGCCTTGTCCCAGGTGGAAGGTGCCTATTCACTGGTGGCGCTGTCCGAGAAAAAGCTGATCGGCTGCCGCGATCCGCTTGGTGTGCGCCCGCTGGTGCTGGGCGATTTGGATGGATCGTTTGTTTTGGCCTCGGAAACCTGCGCTCTTGATATTATCGGCGCCAAACTCGTGCGCGAAATCGAACCCGGCGAGATGGTTGTTATAACCGAAGAGGGGCTTGAATCGCGCAAGCCATTTGGGGCGGCGCGCTCGCGATTTTGCATTTTCGAACATGTTTATTTCGCCCGGCCGGATTCCATTGTCGGTAACGCCAGTGTTTATGAGACCCGCAAGCGCATAGGCGCCGAACTGTCGCGCGAGGCGCCGGCGACGGCTGATCTCGTGGTGCCGGTTCCGGACAGTGGCACGCCGGCGGCGATCGGTTTTGCCGAAGCCAGCGGCATTCCCTTTGATCTGGGCATCATCCGCAATCATTATGTCGGGCGCACCTTTATCGAGCCGTCCGACGCTATCCGCCATATGGGCGTGAAACTGAAACACAATGCCAATTCCGCCATCCTCAAGGGCAAGCGGGTGGTGCTGGTGGATGATTCCATCGTGCGCGGCACGACTTCCACCAAAATAGTCGAGATGGTTCGCGAAGCCGGCGCCACGGAAGTCCATATGCGGATTGCCTGCCCGCCGACCCGCGATCCATGTTTTTACGGAGTGGATACGCCGGAAAAAAGCAAACTTCTTGCCTCGACAATGTCGCCAGAGAACATGGCCGTCCATATCGGTGTCGACAGTCTGGAATTTCTTTCGATTGACGGTTTGTACCGGGCGGTTGGCGAGAAAGCGCGCGATCCAGAGCATCCGCAATATTGCGATGCCTGTTTTACCGGTGCCTACCCAACCCGCCTGACTGACCGGGACGGGCCATCCGATGTGCGCCAGCTCAACCTCCTGGCCGAAGCCGGCTAGGCGGCGGTTTTCGAGCCGGATTTCCTGATAGAAATGGTTGTGGAGCGGTTATGACCGAAAAGGTTCTTGACGGCAGGATTGCCGTTGTCACCGGCGCCTCGCGCGGCATCGGCTATCAGGCGGCACTGGCTTACGCAAAGGCCGGGGCTCACGTCGTGGCAGTGGCGCGCACGGTTGGCGGCCTTGAAGAACTCGACGATGACATCCGCGCCGCCGGCGGCGCTGCGACACTGGTGCCGATCGATCTGAAAGACATGCCGGCGATTGACCGGCTCGGCGCCAAAATATTCGAGCGCTGGGGCAAACTCGATATCCTGTTGGGCAATGCCGGCCTTCTTGGCCAACTGTCGCCGACCGGCCATATTCCACCGGACGTGTGGGACGATGTGTTTGCGGTCAATGTAACCGCCAACTGGCGCCTGATCCGGGCGCTTGATCCGCTGTTGCGAAAATCCGATGCCGGGCGGGCGATTTTCATCTCCTCAGGCGCGGCAGCCAAATGCATGCCCTTCTGGGGTGCCTATTCGGCCTCCAAAGCGGCGCTGGAGGCTCTGGCGCGCACCTACGCGGCGGAAGTGGCCAAAACCGCTATCCGTGTCGCTATCGTCGAACCAGGCCCCTTGCGCACCGCCATGCGGGCGCTGGCCCGGCCCGGCGAAGACCCGCAAACGCTCAAGACACCGGTTGAACTGGCCCCGCATCTGGTTGCGATGGCAGACCCGGCATTTGACCGGACGGGACAGATTTTCGATTTTCCCAGCACAAGCTGGCAGGAATTTCGCGCGCCGGCATGACGATTCTACCGGTCAGTTCACCTTACGGCGGGCCCGATAGGGATTTTCGTCCTTGCGCAGCATCAGCCGGATCGGCACGGCGTCCATATCGAATGTTTCGCGCAGCGCATTGATGAGATAACGGCGGTAGGCGGCCGGCAGCGCATCGGGCCGCGTACAAGCCAGATAAAATGTTGGCGGGCGATTGCCCGTCTGGCTGATATATTTCAGGCGGATACGGCGGCCGGCGGCGGCAGGCGGCGGATGACGCTGCACCATTTCGGCAAGCCAGCGGTTAAGGCCGGCTGTCGGCAGGCGCTTGTTCCAGATGCCATGAACTTCCATCACGGATTTCATCAACCGGTCGAATCCGCGACCGGACAGCGCGGAGACCGGAATCAGTGGCACACCCTTCACCTGTTGCAAGGTTTCGGACAGGTTGGCCTGTATTTCCTTCAGCTGCGCGTCACCGCCGGTCGCCAGATCCCATTTGTTGAGGGCCAGAACCAGCGCCCGGCCTTCGTCGGCAACGAGATCGGCGATTTGCAAATCCTGCTTTTCCAGCGACGAGGTAACATCCATCACCACGATCACAACTTCGGCAAAACGGATGGCGCGCAGTGCATCGGCAACCGACAGCTTTTCCAGTTTGTCGCGCACCCGTGCCTTGCGGCGCATCCCGGCAGTGTCAAACAACCGGAAATTGGTGCCGCGCCACGTCCAGTCGACCGATATGGAATCGCGGGTGATGCCAGCCTCCGGGCCGGTCAACATGCGGTCCTCGCCGATCATCCGGTTGATCAGGGTCGATTTGCCGGCATTGGGACGGCCGACGATGGCAATGCGGATCGGCTTTTCGCGGCCTTCGTCGTCCCCGATATCACCAAATTCAGCAGCATGGTCGCGCATGGCCGTATCAATGGCTTCGTAAAGATCGGCCATGCCGGTGCCATGTTCAGCCGAAATCGGCACCGGATCGCCAAGTCCCAGTGCAAAGGCTTCCATGATGCCCGGTTCTGCCGCCTTGCCTTCAGACTTGTTGGCGATCAGTGCCACCGGTTTTCCCGATGCCCGGACAATCTCGGCAAAAGTCTGGTCCGCCGGAACCAGACCGGCGCGTGCATCGATCATCAACAGGCACAGATCGGCCTCGTCGATGGCAAAGTCGGTCTGGCGGCGCATCCGGCCTTCAAGGGAATCGTCGCGGACATCTTCGTAACCAGCCGTATCGATGATCCGGAATGTCAGCCCGCCAAGACGGGCATCGGCCTCCCGGCGGTCGCGTGTTACGCCGGGGCGGTCGTCAACCAGCGCCAGCCGTTGTCCGACCAGACGATTGAACAGGGTCGATTTGCCGACATTGGGCCGACCGACAATGGCGATGGAAAAAGTCACGGAAGTTGTACCGATGCAAATAGTGCGGGCGCGATATTTTGCGCGTTACGCGCCAATACGCCTATTACTGGTATGCCGTCAAAGCCCCATCGCCCGACAGCACATAAAGGCGGCCACCAACGGCAATCGGTTTTTGGTAGGCCGAGGCTTGCAATTTGCGGTTGCCCAGCAACTGGCCGGTGGCCGGATCAACCGACAACAGTTGCTTGTCGTTGGACACGGCCCACAGGGCACCGCCGGCCAGCGTTGGCCCGGTCCAGGTCGAATAAAACCGTTTTTTGCGGATAACCGGCAACGCGGTGCGCCACAGGATATTGCCCGAACTGCGCTCCATCGCCACCATATTGTCGTCCAGATCGACCAGGAACAGCGCATTACCCGAGACTGCCGGAGTTGCCGAACTGCCGATGTTTTTCTCCCAAACCCGCTCGCCCGATGCCAGTTTCACGGCAATCGTGCGGCCGGCAACGCCAGTAGCATAGACCACGTCGCCGACGATGACCGGACTTGCGGCAACATCGGTAAGGCCGGAAATCGCCCGGGTGCGGCTGGATCTGATGACCGCATCGGCCCATTTCAGATCGCCATCGGCAGTGCTGAATGCCGTCACTTCGCCCGACGAATAAGGAACAACCACCGTATTTCCCGACACTGCCGGGCTGGCTCCGGACAGAACGCCGGCGGTCTCTGGAATACCGGGGAAAGTCCATGCCTCGGTGCCGTCGGCCATATTGATTGCGTGCAGGACATTGTTGACCGTGACCACATATACCTTGCCGCCTGCGGCAGTTGGCGCTGAGCGCGCTGGCGCGCCCAGATCATAGGACCAGATCTTGCTGCCATTGGCGGCGCTGAGGGCGGCCACTTCGCCGAACCCGGTCGCCGCGAATATCGTACCGCTGGATGCCGCTATACCGCCACCGGGGACAGCGCTTTTTTCCTTTTCCGGCTTCAGGGACACCGACCACGACCGGCCGCCGCCGCCGGAAAGGCCCGACACGGTTCCCGTGGCGCTGTAGACAAAGATCTGCCCGCCGTGAACAAGCGGTGGCGCCGAGGCGCGAACCGCTTTTTTACCACCGTCCATCACCTTGGCACGAAAGACAGATGCACCGCCGCCGCCCGCCAGGGCCACATGGCCGGGCGCGTTGGCAGCGTTGCCGCCGGGCTGGGACCAGTCGTTCATGGCAACGGCACTTGAGATTGATGCCGTGCCGCCGGATACGTTATCGACTGCGGCGGGGAGTGCGGAGCGGCGCTCGCCGGGAACAATCTCTTCCTTTTTGCTGAAGGGCATGAGGTCGGAAACGCTGGACGGTATTGACAGGCAACCGCCCAAAATCGGCACGATAACGGCCAAGGCAATCCCGGTGCTGGCGGCTCGGCAACGTGTCATTCCATCACGCCTTTCAACCAAATTGGTTTGTTGCGCCCCTGCAAGGGTCGGCAACCAGTATTGCCCGGCTTCGAATCGCATCCGATCCTAGCTTGGACCGGCATTGCTCTCCAAGTCGGTCAAATGCGCACAATCAGGCTATTGTGTGTCGCCAGCGGCCGGTTCGACCATTCCATCGATCAGCGAAATCATGACATTGGCCCGTTCACGCAAATTGCCTGGCGCTTCGGCATCGCTTTGCACCTGCGAAAACAATGTTCGGGCCTCTTCCAGACGCGATTCGGTAAAGGCGACGGTGCCCAGTATCTCCCGGGCAGAGTGGCGCCACGGATTGCCTGCGCCGGCGAGACTTTCGACCCGCGATGTGGCGCCGGCGCCATCGCCACTACCCAACGCGACTAGGCCAGCCCGCAGCCGCGCCAGATCGCGCAAATTCGCGTCAACGCCAGTATCCGCGGTAAGTGCATCGTAACTGGCAAGTGCGGCTTTGGGATCGCCAGCTTCGGCATTGGCGGCGGCCGTCTGGAACCGGGCAAGGACGCCGTATCCGCCGCCGTTTTCGGTCAATTCAGAGAATATGTTCTGGGCGGCCTGGGAATCGCCTTCCTGGCGAGCCTCAATCGCATCCAGATAGGCATCGCCGCGCTCAGCCGCTTGCTTGGCCTGCCACCAGTCATAACCGCGCAGTCCCGCGGTGATGGCGACAACGAGGACACAAGCCGCAATGACATATCGGCCATACCGCTTCCATAATGCGGTCAGCTGATCGCGGCGAAATTCCTCGTCGACTTCGCGGATAAATTGTTCAGATGTATTGTCGTCATCGGCCATGGTTGGCGTCTTTGCATGCGTGAGCGCGTTTGAACACACCAATTCGGTGTGTAGCGATATGAAGTGTCACAATTGCAACCGGCGCGATAGCGCTATAGTCCGATTGCGGCGGGGACCCTATCGACTTTGCCTGTCCGGCGCAACGGCCTCCAGCGGTGCAATTTTCCGCCCTAATTGCGCTGCGACAGTAGTGCGGATATCTGCCCACAACGGTGGGCGCCGGGTGATACACCAAACACGCGCTCGAGTATCATCCGCGCGGGCTGACGCCAAATAGCCATTCGTGAACAAGGAAGAAAAACAGCAGCCACAGCGCAATTCCGGCAATGGTCGGAACGATATCCTTGCTCGCCGGCCCGGCTATATAAGTGGTGCCGGCGACAGTGTCGCGCCGAACAACGGCGCGCCAGGACATCAGCGCCCAACCCAAAAATCCGCCAAACAGGAACAGGTCGGCGAGCGTGCCATTGGCGAACAGATGGCCCATCGCCCACAACGCCACGCCGATAACCATTGGATGATGTAGTGCCGCCTTGATCGGCCCGGCCGGCCGGCCGGAATGCGGAAACAGCAAAAAGGCCAGAAAAGTCAATACCCAGGTGAGATGCAGGCCCCAGGATGGCGGCGACCACAAAACAACCGGATCCTGACGGGCCAGGCCATAGCCGACCACAATAAGCACCAGTCCGACAACGGACATCAGGGTATAGCCCAGTTTGAACCGATTATCGCCATGGCGCGCGATCATGTCGGTGCGCCACCCCTCCGATGCGATGCGAATGGAATGAATTCCCAAAAACAAGACCAGGCCGACAATCAACAATAACATTCCAGTCTCTCCAGATTATCCGCGCTTGGCGGGCCTTCTGCTTAGCGCAGCCGCCCCACGACTTCCACTGGTCACGTCCCTATGACAATTCAAATGACGGACCGACGATTGTGATACAAGATTTGTGAAGAAGGCCACCAATGACCAAGTCAGACACCGCAATCCGCGCTCAATTGCTGGCGCTCAAAAACGACCTTGAAACCCAGTCGGCTGAAACCGCCGAGAATCGCAGCGCCGTGCAACTTGATCAACAATCGGTTGGCCGGTTGTCGCGAATGGACGCCATGCAACAACAGGAGATGTCCAAAGCTCAGGAAGCATCGCGGCAGCGCGACCTTTTGCGGATTGAACAAGCGCTGCGGCGACTTGATGCCGGCGAATATGGCGAATGTGGTTCGTGCGGCAACCCGCTGCCTGAGGGGCGTCTGGCCATCGATCCGATGGCGGAGACGTGTGTCGCCTGCGCGCAATAATCGAGGCCCGGCGCGCCTTGTCGCCGATACCAGGAGCAGCGCAGCAACTGGCACCGGCCTTAAAAAGGGTTAACGCGATGATGCGGCAACTTGCGGATAATTGGAATTGGTTCGAACCCTTCGTTTACAGGATTTTCCAACCCGGATTTAAGAGTTTTATCCTAACGTCGGCTGACAGACCATTCATGAGCGCCGGGGCGCCAATTCCAGGGCGATCATGTTCTTCAAATCAGTTGCCAACAAGCTGAACAGGCGTAAACAGCGGATAACCGCGTTCGAAGTCGTTGAGATCAAGGACAAGAATGGCGCACCATCGGGCATCGGTGTGGTCAAGAATATCTCCGAATACGGTGCCCGAATCACAATATTCGAGGCCGAGCAGTTGCCGGCCAAATTTGAGTTGTGGTTGCCCGGCGCGAGACTTGGTGCCCATGCGCGGATTCGGTGGCGCTTGGGCAATGACATCGGGGTGCACTTTCGCAAGCCGATCTATCTTGATCTGCTGCCCGGCTCGCAAGCGCCGGCGGAAAATTCATCGCGATTGCCCAACCGAACAAGCCCGGCATCCAAGCGCCCCTGAAGTGCAAAAACAATACCGGAATTTCGGACTTATTCTGTCACAACCGGCTATCAACTTTGCGCAACGAGCGCCAGCGCAACGACCACCAGCATGGCGGCGGCCATGGCGAAATTGATGGCTCTTTGTGTGCGCCTTGCAAGGTTCATGCGCTGGACGGTGACGCCGGCTGCCAGCCAGGCAATGTGTATGGGGATCCAGATCAGATTGTAGATAAGCAGCTTCACCAGAATTTCGGTCACCGGACTGTGCGGCATAAATCCGAAACCTGAAAACAGCGCCGTGTTGACCGCATAGGCCTTCGGGTTGATGGCCTGAAGGGCAATGCCGTTCCAGATCCCCGGTGCCTTGTCTGCCTTGATGAAGCCGATCCGGCTGCCGGCCAGCGCAATGCGTGCGGCCAGGTACAGCAGATAAGCCGCGGAGGCGTACAAGAGCAAATTGCGCGCGACCGGGACGGAAAGCACCAGCGCGGCAATGCCGCTGATTACCGCAAGGGCGACCAGATTGGTGCCGACAAACAATCCGGTGACATAGCGCAACCCCGGCGTATAGCCGAACCCGGCACCGACGCCCGCCGTCGACAGAACGCCCGGTCCCGGGGTGATAATCAGGAAAAATACGGCAGCGGCAAAAATGAACATCGGATCAGCGGCCCGATAGGCGGAACGTTTCGGGGGCTTGCATCACTCCCACTCGATGGTACCCGGCGGTTTGGACGTCACATCGTAGACAACGCGATTAATGCCGCGAACCTCGTTGATGATGCGGGTGGCGGCGCGACCGAGAAATTCCATATCGTAGGGGTAGAAATCCGCCGTCATTCCATCGACGGAGGTGACGGCGCGCAGGGCACAGACAAAATCATAGGTGCGCGCATCGCCCATGACGCCAACGGTCTGCACCGGCAACAGGACGGCAAAGGCCTGCCAAATCTTGTTATAGAGTCCGGATTTACGGATTTCGTCGAGATAGACCGCATCGGCGCGGCGCAGGATATCGAGCTTGTCGCGGGTAATGCCGCCAGGGCAGCGGATGGCAAGGCCGGGGCCGGGAAACGGATGGCGACCGACAAAGACTTCCGGCAGGCCAAGCTCGCGGCCGAGCGCCCGCACCTCGTCCTTGAACAGCATGCGCAGCGGTTCCACCAGCGCCATGGCCATGCGATCGGGCAGACCGCCGACATTGTGGTGGGATTTGATCGTCACCGACGGACCGCCGGTAAACGACACGCTTTCAATCACATCCGGGTAGAGCGTCCCCTGCGCCAGAAACTGCGCCGGTTTGCCGCCCGCAGCGAGTTTTTTGGCCTCTGCTTCGAAGGTCTCGATAAACAACCGGCCGATGATTTTTCGCTTTTCTTCCGGTTCGGACTTTCCTTCCAGTTCGCCAATGAACAAATCGCCGGCATCCACATGAACCAGCGGAATATTGTGGTGATCACGGAACAGGCCGACCACTTCGTCGGCCTCGTTGAGCCGCATCAGACCGTGATCAACAAAGATGCAGGTGAGCCGTTCGCCAATCGCCTCGTGGATCAGAACCGCTGCCACGGCGCTGTCGACACCACCGGAAAGGCCGCAGATCACCCGGCCCTCCTCGCCAACCTGCTCGCGAATTCGGGCAATGGCCTCAGTGCGGAAGTGGGCCATGGTCCAGTCGCCGGCAAGGCCGACGATCCGGCGGACGAAATTCGAAATCAGTTTGGCGCCATCGGGGGTATGGTGGACTTCGGGGTGAAACTGCACCGCGTAAATCTTGTCGGCCGGGTTCTCGATTGCAGCAAACGGCGCGCCGGCTGAAGTGGCAATGGCGTGAAATCCATCCGGCAAGGCGGTGACCCGATCGCCATGGCTCATCCAGACCGGATAGCTTTGGCCCTTGTCCCAGACGCCATCGAACAGCAGGCTTTCGGATGTAATTTCGACATTGGCCCGGCCAAATTCGCGGTGCTCGTGGGCCTCCACCCCGCCGCCCAAATGTTCAACGATGGCCTGCTCGCCGTAACAGATGCCCAGTACCGGTACGCCGGCCGCAAACACCGACTTGTCCGCCTTCGGACCTTCGTCTGTATGCACAGACGCCGGACCGCCGGACAGGATAATGGCGCGGGGCGCGTGTTCGGCGATGGCGGCGGCGGCATTGTGGAAGGGCACGACTTCGGAATAAACACCGGCCTCGCGCACCCGACGGGCGATCAGCTGGGTGACCTGCGATCCGAAATCGACAATCAGGACCATTTCGTGCTGGTCGTTTGGCGCAGCCACCTCAGTCCAGTCCGATTTTGGATTTCAGCAAGTCGTTGACCGCTTTCGGATTGGCCTTGCCCTGGCTGGCCTTCATCACCTGGCCGACGAACCAGCCGATCATCGACGGCTTTTCCTTCGCCTGCGCCACCTTGTCTGGATTGGCGGCAATGACATCGTCAACCAGCTTTTCAATGGCGCCGGTGTCGGTCACCTGCTCCAGGCCACGATCCTTGACGATGACGCGGGGGTCGCCGCCTTCGGTCCAGATGATTTCAAACAGGTCCTTGGCGATCTTGCCGGAAATGACACCCTCGGCCTGCAACTCCAGCATGGTTCCAAGCTGATCGGCGGAAACCGGACTGTCCTCGATGCCCCTGCCCGCCTTGTTCAACGCGCCAAGCAACTCGTTGATCACCCAGTTGGCGGCCTGCTTGCCGTCGCGACCGCCGCTCACTACCGCCTCAAAATAATCGGCAATCGGCTTTTCGGAGACCAGTATCGAGGCATCATAGTCCGACAGCTTGTAGTCAACTTTCAGGCGCGCCCACTTGTCATCGGGCAATTCCGGCAAAGTGCTGGCGATCTCGGCAACATAGGCGTCATCGAACTCCAGCGGCAGCAGGTCCGGATCTGGAAAATAGCGATAGTCGTGGGCTTCTTCCTTCGAGCGCATCGACCGGGTTTCGCCCTTGCCTGCATCAAACAGCCGGGTCTCCTGATCGATGGTGCCGCCGTCTTCCAGAATTGCGATCTGGCGGCGGGCTTCATATTCAATCGCCTGACCGGTGAAACGGATGGAATTGACGTTCTTGATCTCGCAGCGGGTGCCGAACCCTTCGCCGGGCCGGCGCACCGAGACATTGACGTCGGCGCGCAGGTTGCCCTTTTCCATGTCGGCGTCCGATGTGCCCAAATAGCGCAAGATGCTGCGCAGCTTGGCGATATAGGCGCGGGCCTCAGCTGAAGAGCGCATGTCCGGTTTGGAAACGATCTCCATCAGCGCCACACCGGAGCGGTTGAGGTCGACATAGGTTTTTGACGGGTGCTGGTCGTGCAGGCTCTTGCCGGCATCCTGTTCCAGATGCAGACGCTCGATGCCGACCTTCACTTCCTCGAAGGCACCGTCCTTGTCCGGCCCGACCTCGACCAGAACCGTTCCCTCGCCGACGATCGGCTTGTCGAACTGGGAAATCTGATAGCCTTGGGGCAGATCGGGATAGAAGTAATTTTTGCGGGCAAAGACCGAACTGTTGTTGATCCTGGCTTTCAGGCCAAGGCCGGTGCGCACGGCCTGACGCACACATTCGGCGTTGATCACCGGCAACATGCCGGGCATGGCAGCGTCGACGAGGCTGACATGATCGTTCGGCTCGCCGCCGAACTCAGTCGATGCGCCGGAAAACAGCTTGGACGCCGATTGAACTTGCGCGTGCACCTCCAGCCCGATGATCACCTCCCAGTCGCCTGTTGCGCCGGGAACAAGGTTCTTCGGATCGGTGGTTCTGGTCTCTTCGATAATTATGGCTGTCGTCATGGCTGCGGCCCGGCATTGTCTGTCGTGTCGGGCTACCGATTAGGCCATCGCGGCGCGGCGGTCCAGTGACAGGGACCAGTTCATTTGTCGTCTAACATCCCTGTCGGCAGACAAACGAAAATGGCCGGGCAACAGGCCCGGCCAAGTGAACCGACTGGAGGTCGGACCCGCTTATTGGTTGCGGAATTTGGACTTGGTTAGTGGCAGCAATATTCCGGCGGTGGCGGAATATCGCCGGAGATCAATGTCTCGCCCGTTATGCAGGCGAACATTTTCGTGCGCGCGGGAATGGTCGGGCGACCTTCCGCGTCAAACAAAACAATTTTGGACATATCCTGTCCGCAAACAAAATTTGGCTGGTCGCCATCATAGACACCATCACCGCCGGAAAGATCGGCGGCTGGCGCCTGGCCCGCCGCGGCCAGCATGAATGCCATCACGCCACCGCTCAAAACGGCGACAGCCGCCGATTTCCGAAACAACTCATTGAGACTCTTACGCATCGACCGAACTCCACTCACAACACCCGTGTTGGATGCGGAGTGTCGCCGCCGCCGCTTTTCAAACCGTTAAGGTGAAGCGATGGTTACCAGGAACAGGTGATTATGGTGAATGCGCGGTAAACAGGCGTGCCGCTTTCCGTGTGAAAATGGAACAGGTTTTGTTCAGCCAAGGCCCAGGGCAGCAGCTATGTCGCGTTGCTCGGCATCGGTATCCGTCGTCGGAAATGGTTTGCCGGCGCGGCGATACCAGTAGCCTGCATTGGCGTCATCGCCCTCGATGCGGTGCAAGAGCGCGTGGATCCATGCGGCCTCGGCTGATTCATCGGCCTGCACAATCTTGTGAGCCCCGTCCCAGTCGCCGTTGGCCAGTGTTTGCATGGCTGATTTCAGTTTTTTCGTGCTCATCATGCCCACCATTTCTTCGGCGTGTAACGGCCCGCCGCGTCCTCGATCACCTGCCCTGCCCTGAACAGGGTTTCTTCGTCGAACGGCCGGCCGATCAGTTGCAAGGCCAGCGGCAGGCCATTCTTGTCGGTTCCGGCGGGAACGGCAATGGCCGGCAGGCCGGCCATGTTCACCGTTACCGTAAAGATGTCGTTCAGATACATGTCCACCGGCGAGGCAGACGCCATTTCGGCAATCCCGAAGGCCGCCGATGGCGTTGCCGGCGTGAGGATTGTGTCGATACCTTCGGCATAGACCTTTTCGAAATCCTGGCGGATCAGCGTGCGGACTTTTTGCGCCTGGACATAGTAGGCGTCGTAGTAGCCCGCCGACAGCACATAAGTGCCGATCAGCACCCGGCGCTTGACTTCCTGGCCGAAGCCGGCGGCGCGGGTTTCCTCATACATGGCGGTCAGATCGTCATTTGGCACCCGCAGGCCGTAGCGCACCCCATCATAGCGGGCGAGGTTGGACGAGGCTTCCGCCGGGGCAACGATGTAATAGGCCGGCAGCGCATATTTGGTGTGCGGCAAGGAAATATCGACGATCTCGGCGCCGGCGTCACGATACCACGCGATGCCGGTTTGCCACAGCGCCTCGATTTCGTCAGGCATTCCGTCCATGCGGTATTCCTTCGGAATGCCGATTTTCATCCCCTTTACGCTGCCGCCGATTGCCGCCTCATAATCGGGAACCGGCCGGTCGGTCGAGGTGGTGTCCTTTTCATCGATCGAAGCCATGGATTTCAGCAAAATTGCCGCGTCGCGCACAGTGCGGGCGAGCGGGCCGGCCTGATCCAGCGACGAGGCGAAGGCAACAATGCCCCAGCGCGAGCAGCGGCCATAGGTAGGCTTGATGCCGACAGTACCGGTAAAGGCCGCCGGCTGGCGGATCGACCCGCCGGTATCGGTGGCGGTGGCACCGGCGCACAATTGCGCGGCAACAGCGGCTGCGGACCCGCCCGACGAGCCGCCGGGCACCAGGTCGGCGTTGGAGTTACCGGCACGCCAGGGATTGACCACCGGGCCATAATAGCTGGTCTCGTTGGACGAACCCATGGCGAATTCATCCATGTTGAGCTTGCCGAGCATCAGCGCGCCATCGGCCCACAGGTTGGATGTGACCGTGGAATCGTAACGCGGGCGGAAGCCATCGAGAATGTGGCTGCCGGCCTGCGAATGCACGTCGCGGGTGCAAAACAGATCCTTGATACCCAGCGGCACCCCTTCCAGCGGCCTTGCCTGGCCAGCGGCGATGCGCTTGTCGCTTTCCTCAGCGCCAGCACGGGCCTGATCCGGGGTCACGACAATATAGGCATTGAGCTTGTCGTTGGCGGCGTCGATGGCCGTCAGATAGGCGTCGGTCAGTTGCCGGGCGCTGAAGGCCTTGGCGGCAAGGCCCTCGCGAATTTCGGCAATGGTCAGGGAAGTAAGATCACTCACGGTTCACTTTATCCTATGCGGGGATCCTATCAGGGGTCCTATCGGGGCCTGACGGTAAAATTGGTGGCTGGCGATGGCGCAGTATTACAGACGAGCCAGCCCGCCCCCGCTCTAGCTGGGGTCAAAGGTGCTGGTCAATGGTGCGGGCCGGAAGTGCGGACCTGTCGCTTATATCAGTTGGCGGATTGTGTGGCAGTATCGGGCGCCGCTGGTTCGGCGTCGACTTCGCCGGCAGGTGGAATGGCGGTGCTGTCTTTGATTTCTGAATTTTCGGGACTTTCCGAATTTTTCGGGATTTCCAAATTCTCGGGACTTTCCGAAATTTCAGGACTTTCAGTATTCTCCGGGGTTTCCGGTTCTGCCGGGATCGCCGGTTGGGCCGGTTGGGCCGGTTCTGGCGTACCGGGATAATCTTCTTCCGTCCCCGGGCACAGGGTGAATACCAGTTCGCCGTCATTTTCCGAGGTGTGGATCAGTTCACCGCTGCCGGATCGTTCCAGCGCTGATATCCGGGTCCAGGTGGAATCATTGCCCGAGCACAGTTCCATCACTGCCCAGCGATCCTCCTCGCCCGGCCAAATCTGCACAAATTCACAGGCGGACACGCCGGTCACGATCCCCTTTCGGGTCAGGACCATGCCCGCGCCCATGGCATCAGGCTCGATGCTGGCCTGGCAAGTCTCGCCGAAAGACCAGCGTCCGGAAGGGAAATCACTGGCCACGGCCATGTCGGCCAGGATTAAAACAGTAGCCAATGTGCCGCAGAGCGCACTGGTCGCCGGCATTGCGGTTTTGACGGCTGGAATTCCCGTTAGGCAGGACATGGCCTATTCCACGACTTTCGGGACGACGAAATAGTGATCGTCGGTTTCAGGCGCATTGGCGATGATGTCGTCGGCCTTGGCGCCGTCGGTCACCGCATCGATGCGTTTTTTCATGGCCATGGGTTGAACCGAGGTCATCGGTTCCACCCCGGTCACGTCCACCTCACCCAACTGCTCGACAAAACCGAGGATGGCGTTGAGCTCGCCTTGCAGGTTTTGCGCCTCTGCATCGCTGACCTTGATGCGGGCCAGATGGGCCACGCGCTGGACTGTCTTCGTGTCGACGCTCATGATCTATTTCCACGCCTTTGTTTCAATTGGCAATTTTGTCTGGCTATAGCCCCTGACAGGGCGGCTGACAATGTTTGGTCGTGCCTGGCGAGACAGATTGCCGGTGCTGTTACCGGGCGGCTGAGGCGAGGCTGGCGACCACGGCGCGAATAAAACCGCCGCGTTCATCGGGCTCGGGCTGGCTGCGGGGCTGATAGATGTGATGGGTCAGAAAATGACCGGTGAGGTCAAATCCCGACTGGATGCTGGCACTGTTGGGTTGGTCGCCGTCGCGGCGATCAATAAGAAATGCCGGCAATTTCAACATGCGATTGTCATAGGGCAGACCGGCGGCCCGGCTCACCGCGCGACCGGATTTCGGCGACACATAGGCCAAATCCTCGCGGGTCCCGGTCGCCGCGCAAGTCCCCAAATCCATGCCAAAACCAAGTTCCTCCAGTAGTAGAACTTCAAAGCGGACCATCAGCTCGCCGCAAATATCGGGGTCATGCAAATTTTCCACAATGACGGTGGCAGCGTCATAGAGTTTGGGGTGGGGATCGCGTTCGGGCAGCAGCCGCAGATGCGCTGCCAGTGCCTGAATGCCGTAGGTTGCGCAGCGGGACATCATCAGTTCGGCGGCGCGCTCGGTCACTGGTTCGACGCGGAAATTGCCCAGATGCTCAGACAGCCGCGCCCGCCATGTCACCTTGAGGCTGTTGCCAGGCTGAAGAACGGCGCGCAGCCGCCGCGACCGGCCTCCACGCACAAGGCCCAGATGACGCCCGCGCTGGCGAGTCAGGACTTCCAGTATGACATCGGTTTCGCCATGCCGACGGGCGCCCAGCGCCAGAGCCTCTTCATGCCATTCCATCAGTCAAATTTACGACCAGCAAGAGCCGGGCGGCTTCAGGCGGCCGGCGCGCCGGCAAACAAGATCTGCACGGCCAGGATCATCAGCGCGATCCAGGCGACGGTGAAAATCAGGGTCCGGATCATCATCTGCGAAATGCCGGCGATGAAAACAACCGCGTGGGCAAGGCGGGCCCAGAAAAACAAGGCGGCCGCGAAGGCCGTGGCACCGTTTGAAATGCCGGCCAGATGGGCAACGACAATCAGGCCGATAAAGGCGCCGAATTGTTCCACCAGATTGACATGGGCCCGGTTAGCGCGGCGCACCCAGTCGGGAAAATCTTCCTGTTTGCGAAGTTGTTTGTAATCTTCCTGGCTCAGCATGCCGGCGCTGCTCACCTGTCCGATAATGTTTGGGACCCACAATACAGCCAGAAGAAAAGCGGTTAGAAACAGATACCAGAGTTCAGTTGTCATGACGGGACTCCCCTTCGCTCAGTGAGTTACAAATTATGGCCATATTCGAATTTTGGCCAGCAACAAACGATGGTGCTAGTTGCTCGGCATTTCCAGTCCGATATTGCCGTAGCGTTCAGGGTCATTGCCCCAGTTGCGGCGCACTTTGACAAACAGAAACAAGTGTACGGGCTGTTCCAGCAATTCGGTCAGATCCCGGCGCGAGGCCATGGAAATCGCCTTGATGGCGCTGCCGCCCTTGCCGAGCACAATGCGGCGCTGGCTTTCGCGCTCGACATAAATTGTCTGCTCGATGCGGATGCCCTTCTTGCCCTCGGTCCACGTTTCGGTTTCCACCGTGGAGGCATAGGGCAGCTCCTGATGCAGCCGGTCCATGAGCTTTTCGCGGGTGATTTCCGCCGCCAACATCCGCATCGGGATATCTGTCATCTGGTCTTCAGGATAAAGCCACGGGCCTTGCGGCAGGGTCGCGACGAAATAATCGAGCATGTCAACAACACCGTCACCGGTTTGGGCCGATATCATGAATGTGGCGGCAAATTCCACCCGGTCATTGGCGCGTTGCGCCAGGTCAAGCAGCGTATCGCGCGCCACAAGGTCGATCTTATTCAGCAGCAGAACCGGTTTGTTCGCCCCACCCGACTGGGCCGCAAAGCGATCCAGAATTGCCAGGTCATCATCCGCAATCCCTTTTCTGGCATCGATCATCAGCGCGACAAGATCAGCATCGGCGGCGCCGCTCCAGGCGGTAGACACCATGGCGCGATCGAGCCGGCGACGCGGATCGAAAATCCCCGGCGTGTCGACGAAAATGATTTGCGTTGCGTCCTTGATAACGATGCCGCGAACCAGAGCCCGTGTGGTCTGGACCTTTCGGGAGACAATCGACACCTTGGCGCCGACCACCCGGTTCAACAAAGTCGACTTGCCAGAGTTGGTGGCGCCGATCAGGGCAACAAACCCGGCCCGTTTGGGCGCTCCCGTTTCGTCAGGGTCGGTGTTTGGGGTCCCGGCATCACTCATAATTCGCGTATACCATTTTCAACCAGCATAGCCTCGGCCGCGCGTTGTTCGGCATCGCGTTTGTTGCCGCCCTCGCCGTTGGCAGAGCGGCCATCGTCCAAACTTGCTGCTACCACAAATTGCGGTGCGTGATCGGGTCCGGAGCGGGAGACCTCGGTATAGGTCGGCGTGCCCAGTTGGTTGCGATGCGCCCATTCCTGAAGCTCGGTCTTGGCATCGCGCAGCGGGCCGGTCATGCCTTCAACCCTTGGGCTCCAGTAGCGGATGATCAGGTCCGCCGCCGGCGCAAGGCCGCCGTCGCGATAGACCGCGGCGATTACTGCTTCGCAGACATCAGCGCGGATGCCGGCAGACAGGCGCTTGCCGATCCGCGACAGGCTCTCACCGGTGCGGATGAACGGATCAAGATCCATCTCCAGCGCCACTTCGGCACAGGTATCGCCGCTGACCAATTTATGCAGCCGGCGCGACAGGTCGCCTTCATCGTCGCCGGGAAACCGGCGCATCAGGAGATCGGCTATGACGAGGCCGAGCACACGGTCACCAAGAAATTCCAGACGCTGGTAAGTGGCGGTGCTTTCGTGGCCACCCGAATTGTCCAGTGCCGTGGCATGGGTCAGGGCGCGATCGAGGAGAGAGGCATCGGTGAACTGATAATTCAGTTGAGTTTGAAGCCGGCCAAGATTGTCGGACATCTAACGGCCAGTCCAGGCGGTATGCGTCATGATAACCACTAGCTGACGCCCCCTGCCCGGCCAGGCTTAAAGGCCATTGAATATCCGGCTCGGCCGCAACGTGCTTGGCCATTTCCAGACTTGCCAGACGCGTGAATCCTCCGCAACCGAGAAGAAAATGACTTCGGCGCGGCCAACGAAGTTTTCAAACGGAACAAAACCAACGAATTCCAGAAACCGGCTGTCGGTGGAATTGTCGCGATTGTCGCCCATCATAAAATAGTGGCCGGGCGGCACCTCGTAAATGTCGGTGGTGTCTTTTTCGCTGTTTTCGTTCAGATCAAGCGTCAGATAGGTCACGCCGTTGGGCAGGGTTTCGCGATACTGGCGCACCGATGACGCGCGGCCGAAGGAATTGGAACCGATATAGTCCTCGACCGGATCGCGCTGCACGGCCTCGCCATTGATGTAGAGTACCCCGCTCTTCATCTGGATCTTATCGCCGGGCAAGCCGATCACGCGCTTAATATAGTCGGTGGTCGTGTCACGGGGCAGTCGGAAGACGGCGACATCGCCGCGTTCGGGTTCACCAGACCAGATCCGGTTCTTGATGAAAGGCAAATCGATCGGGAACGAATAGCGCGAATAGCCGTAGCTGAATTTCGACACGAACAGATAATCGCCAACAAGCAGCGTCGGCATCA
>CAXMRP010000064.1:0-15947 GCA_964196155.1 uncultured Polyangiaceae bacterium | reverse complement strand
CACCTATCGCGACACCGCCACCACCGTTGAGGCCGTCGCCCGCGAACTGGGCGTGCAATATATCGCCGAAGGAAGCGTGCGCCGCGCCGGCAACCGCATCCGGGTCACCGCGCGGCTGATGGACCCCTGGGCCGGCAATGAGCTGTGGGCCGAGCGTTATGACCGCGAGCTGACCGACATCTTCGAGGTTCAGGACGAGATCACCGCCGTCATCGTCAACACGCTGGCCGGCCAGATCACCCGCCAGCACTACAAGCGCATTCTCACCAAGAGCACCGACACCATCCACGCCTATGACCATGTGCTGAAGGCCACCGAACATGCGCTGCGCGTCTCGCCCGATGACAGGGATATCGCCAGAGCCGAACTGGAAAAGGCCATCGCCGCCGATCCCGGCTTTGCCCGCGCCCACGCCATTCTGGCGCTGACCTACCTCACCGAGGGCAATAATTTCTGGGTGGCCGATCCGGCGGCCTCGTTCCGCCAGGCCTTCGAGGCGGCCCGTACGGCTGTTGCCACTGACATACGCGATCCCTGGGGCCACGCCATGCTTGGCATCGCCGAGCTGTGGCACAATCGCGCCCACGACCGCGCCCTCAACGGCATGCAACGCGCCGTCGAACTGAACCCCGGCAACGCCTATTTCCGCGGCCTCTACGCTTATGTTCTGCCCTTTGCCGGGCAGGCGGAAAAGGCGCTGGAGGAGATCGACACCGCCTTTCGCATGAACCCGCATTTTCCGGCGGTCTTTCTCGGCTTCCGCGGCCGGGCGCTGCTTGTTTTGCGGCGGCTGGACGAGGCCCTGACCAGCCTGCAACAGCTGGTGACCCAGACCCCCGGCCATTCCAATGCCCTCAGCCTTGTCGCTGTCGCCTATGTGGCGCTGGGCCGGATGGACGAGGCGCGCGACGCCGTCGCCACCCTGTGCGCGTCAAACCCCCACTACAACCTCACCACCCTGCGCCAGCACCTGCCCTTCACCAATCCCGACGACACGGCTTTCATCGTCGACGCCCTGGCCAGCGCCGGCCTGCCCGAATGATCCCACGCGCCTTCTGATTTCCGCTCTTGGTCAAAATTGCGCATTCGATTCCTATGGGATTATCGCGTCTGCGACATAGATCGAAGGTCATGAAAGGGCTCGGAGCGGTCGTTGACCGAAATTTACGTATGGGGGCTCAGGGTCAAACTGCGATTTTGGCGTTGAGGTCAAGAATGTCCGCTCGTTGCGCAAAATCGGACGTGCATATGTCCGCTTGATGTGCGGGGAATCCATGTGATTCAAGCTTCGAAGGGAGACTTCAATCATGCGGTATGCCCTCACCGATACCGAATGGGACACCATTCAGCCCCTCCTTTACTGCGACCGAAATTAGGTCGAGCGGTTCTTCAACCGGATCAAGCACTGCCGCCGGATTGCCACCGGCTACGAGAAACTGGCGGCCAACTATCTCGCCTTCATCAAGCTGGCTTCAATTCGGCTGTGGTTGCGGGCTGATGAGTCCACGTCCTGGTTTATTTTCGGCCAAGTCTGGCCCGGCGTTCGCGCCGGGCCAACTTGTTTTTGGTTAATAAGGTCTTAACCAGCGGCCGCTAGCGTGTGCAGGAATTGTTGAACAATACCGGCCCGCACCCATGATGGTCTTCAACGACACTATTGACGAATTTTCCGATCCGCACGATTCACCCCTGCAGCGTTTTGGACGATTCCGCCTTGTCCTGACCGGGTTCGGCCTGCTTGGCTGCGCGCTGTTCCTCATTGCCAGCCTTTTGACCTGGCATGTCGCCGATCCCAGTTTCAGCCATGCCACCGATGCTGCCGCCGGTAATCTGATGGGTTTTGCCGGCGCCGCGGCCGCCGATATCGTCATGCAGTTTCTCGGGCTCGGGGCGACAGCGCTGGTTGCGCTGCTTTTTATTCCGGGCATCAATTATCTGCGCCGATTGCCGTTTCGCCATACGATTCGCCAGATCGGCTATGCGATCCTCGGTACCTTGTTTGCAGTGACGGCGCTGGCCTGTCTGCCGGTCATTGGCAGCTGGCCGCTGCCGACCGGGCTGGGCGGCGCGGTTGGTGATCTGCTCCTGCGCCTGCCGGCGATTGTGACCGGCGGTCCGCCAAGCGCTGGCCTGAAGGCGGCGATTGCGATTGTCCTGACCTGTGGCGCGCTGGTGCTTTTATATTCGGCGCTGGCCCATGCGCCAGCGGCGGATCGCCCGCGATCCAGCCGGGTTGTGCTTGCCGACGATGCCATCGGCGACGAGGACGACGATGAGGGGACAAGCCGGTTCGCCGCGTTTGCCGGCGCGGCTTTGCATTTTGGCCTGATGGCGCGGACAAGTTATCGCCGGTTGGCGCGCCGGGCCGGTTGGGCGCGGGCGCTGTTTTCAGAAGGCGAAGTGTCCCGGCCAAGGCAAGGCAGCCACGCCGAACCGGAATTCCATGGCGGTTTTGATGGCTATTCAGATGACCAGGATCTGTCGGATATTGACGATCACAGCGCCGTCGTGGAGGCCCCCGCCGCCCGCCAGACCACTGTTCGACGACAGGCGGCGCGTCCCAAACCGGGCAAACGGGCAGCGCGGGAAGCCCAGGCCAGTTTCCTGTCATCGGATGGCCACGAACTGCCGGCGCTCCATTTGTTGTCGGAACCCAGGTCCCGCCGGCGGGACAGCACACTCAGCCCGACAGCGCTGGAGCACAATGCGCGGCTTCTGGAAGGGGTGTTGGATGATTTCGGCGTGCGCGGCGAGATCATCAATATCCGGCCGGGTCCGGTCGTAACCCTTTATGAGCTGGAACCGGCGCCGGGCATCAAATCGTCACGGGTGATCGGCCTTGCCGATGATATTGCCCGCTCGATGAGCGCGATTGCCGCGCGTGTCGCCGTCATTCCGGGCCGCAACGTGATCGGCATCGAACTGCCGAACAGCACCCGCGAGACGGTCTTTTTGCGCGAGATTCTGGCCTCGGAAGATTTTGAGAAATCCAAGGCGCGGCTGGCGCTGGCGCTGGGCAAGACCATCGGCGGCGAACCGGTTATCGCCGATCTGGCGAAGATGCCGCATCTTCTGGTCGCCGGCACCACCGGTTCGGGCAAATCGGTGTCGATCAACACGATGATCCTGTCGATCCTTTATCGGATGACGCCGGAACAGTGCCGGATGATCCTGATCGATCCCAAAATGCTGGAACTGTCGGTCTATGACGGCATTCCGCATCTTTTGACGCCAGTTGTCACCGATCCGAAGAAGGCAGTGGTGGCGCTGAAATGGACCGTGCGGGAGATGGAAGAGCGCTACAAGGTGATGTCCAAGCTTGGCGTGCGCAATATCGACGGCTTCAACAACCGTGTCACTGTCGCCGCCCACAAGGGCGAGGAAATCAAGCGGACGATCCAGACCGGGTTTGACCACGACACCGGCGAGGCGATGTTCGAGACCGAAGTGCTCGACCTGCAGCCGATGCCGTACATCGTGGTGATCATCGATGAAATGGCCGACCTGATGATGGTCGCCGGCAAGGACATTGAAGGCACGGTGCAGCGGCTGGCGCAAATGGCGCGGGCGGCGGGCATTCACGTCATCATGGCGACCCAGCGGCCGTCGGTCGATGTGATCACCGGCACGATCAAGGCCAACTTCCCGACGCGGATCTCGTTTCAGGTAACCTCGAAAATCGACAGCCGCACCATCCTTGGCGAACAGGGGGCGGAACAGCTGCTCGGCATGGGCGATATGCTGTTCATGGCTGGCGGCGGGCGCATCCAGCGCGTCCATGGCCCGTTTGTCGATGATGATGAAGTGGAGGAGGTGGTGGCGCACCTAAAGGCGCAAGGTGTGCCGGAATATCTGGAGGCGATCACCGACGAGGAAGAAGCGTCCGAATCAGCGTTTGAAGCGATGGTCAGCGGCGGCGACGAGGCGACGGACCTGTATGACAAAGCGGTGGCGATTGTGCTGCACGACCGCAAGGTATCCACCAGCTACATCCAGCGGCGGCTGTCGATCGGCTACAACCGGGCCGCCTCGATTGTCGAGCGGATGGAGCAGGAAGGCGTCATCAGTGCCGCCAACCATGCGGGAAAACGCGAAATTCTGGTGCCGGAGCGCGACAGCCCGGCCGTGTAGGGGCGGGTTGTGCGCCCTTGTTTTGTCACGAAACGTGATTAAATTCCTTGCGCGGGCGAACTGGCCCTGATCGCGGGGCGGGTTGGCTACGCCATATCGGGGCACGGAGGATGATGGAATGATGAGGATAGTGCATCTGGCCCGCTTGTGTGTGCTGGCGCTGTTCGTGTTGATCCCGGCTGCGGCAGCGGCGCTGACGGAAACGGAGCGCACCGAACTGGCCCGGGTCTCGGCCTATCTCAGTTCGATCTCGACAATGAACGGCGAATTCGTGCAGTTTGGCCCCTATGGCGGCAAGACCGAGGGCAAGTTCTTTCTGGCCAAACCCGGCCGCATCCGCTTCCAGTATGACCCGCCGAACAAGATCGCGGTGATTGCCGATGGCGATTCGGTGCTGATCGAAGACAAGAAAATGCAGACCGAGGATATCTGGCCGCTGAAACGGACGCCGCTCAAATTCCTGCTCGACGACCGGATCAATTTTTCGCAATCAGATCAGGTCCGTTCGGTGCTGGTCGATCCCGATCTGGTTCAGGTGGTGCTGGTTGACGAATCGCGCTTTGGCGGCGGCAAACTGACGCTGCTTTTCGATCGCAAGAGCGCGGAATTGCGGCAATGGACGATCACCGACCGGCAGGGTCTCGACACGTCCGTCGCGATCTACAATGTGGAGACGGGCAACCGGTTTCGCAAAGACATGTTCAAGATTAATTATTCGATGATCAAACAGCGGCGGATCGAACGCGGCCGCAACAATTAGAACGGGGCGACTCTGGTCACTGCGGACAGTTAGCTGCCGCCACGTTGCGTTCGTGGGCGCAAAGATGTGGACGATTTGCGATTTGGCACTCGACAGGGCCGGCGCAAACCGCGTTGATGGGCCATGACCCTGAAAATCGCCACCTGGAATATCAATTCCGTCCGTCTGCGCGCCGATCTGGTTTGCCAGTTTCTGGCCGACTACCAGCCCGATGTCCTGTGCCTGCAGGAAATCAAATGCGCCGATGATCATTTCCCCTATGCGGCCTTTCGCGATGCCGGTTACGGCCATATCGAAGTGCATGGCCAGAAGGCCTATCACGGGGTGGCGACGGTCTCGCGGCTACCGTTGAAGAAGCCGGAGCGGCTGGTGTTTTGCGGCAAGGGCGACGCGCGGCATATCGGCGTCGATGTCATAGATGGAAAGCGCAAGGTCCGGGTCCACAATTTCTATGTGCCGGCCGGTGGCGATGTGCCGGACCCGGATGCCAACGAAAAATTTGCACACAAATTGCAGTTTCTCGATGCGCTGGAGTCCTTCGGGCCGAAGGCGGCGCGCAGCGATGCGGTGCTGGTCGGCGATCTCAACATTGCGCCGCTGGAAACCGATGTGTGGTCGCACAAGCAGCTGTTGAAGATCGTCTCGCACACGCCGGTGGAAACGCAGGCGCTGGACCGGGTGCAGGCGGCTGGGCCGTGGGTCGACGTGGTGCGGGCGATTATTCCGCCGGAGGAAAAGCTGTTTTCGTGGTGGAGTTACCGGTCGCGGGACTGGAGCGAATCGGACCGGGGCCGGCGGCTTGATCATGTGTGGGCAACACCGAAGCTGGCCAAGACAATCGCCGGTATCGATGTGCTGCGCCCGGCCAGAGGGTGGGAAAAACCGTCCGACCATGTGCCGATCATCGCGACGTTCACGTAATTGCAGAGTAACGCCCTGAACAAATGATCGGGGCGGTTAGCCGGCGTCGAAGGCCTTGAGGCGCTCGGCGGTGCGGCGATAATCGATCGACGCCATATAGAGTGATTTCGCCAGCCGCTCGCGCACCATCTGGGCGGCCTGCGGATATTCGCCAAGAAACCGGTGAAAAACCGGGCGGCGGATCTGCATGGCGGTCGCCGCCTCGATGACCCGGACAGATTCCTGGGCGCGGGCTTCGACGATCATCGCCCTGTCGGCCAGCATTTCGCCGCGGCGAATTTCGCGCACCACTTCCTTTTTGCCGTCCAGACGGGTGCCGGTCAGCAGGCCGGTCGTGATGATATAGCCGGAATGAAGCATGTGGCCGATGTCATAGAGCTGGGTGTGCTCGGACAAAGACCGCGATTCAGCGGAAAAGGCCAGCAGGCGCAGTTGCTCGGCGGAAAATCCGTCAAAGAACGAAATTGACCGCAACAATCCGATGTCGTCTTCCAGGCTCACTTTCTTCGCCTCATATCAACCGATCCATCATCGCTGAGCGTAAACCCTATTGCACAAGCTTGTAGCCGCCCGATTCGGTCACCAGAAGTTCCGCATTGGACGGATCGCGTTCGATCTTCTGGCGCAAGCGGTAGATATGGGTTTCCAGGGTATGGGTGGTCACCCCGGAATTGTATCCCCAGACTTCCGACAAGAGGATGTCGCGGGTCACGGTGCGCTCGCCGGCGCGATAAAGATACTTCAAAATCGCCGTTTCTTTTTCTGTCAAACGGATCTTGCTGCCGCCCTCGCCGACGAGAATTTTCGAGGCCGGTTTGAAGGTGAAGTGGCCGATCGTGAATGTCGCGTCCTCGCTTTGCTCGTGCTGGCGCAGATGGGCACGGATCCGGGCCAAAAGCACGGCAAAGCGGAAGGGCTTTGCCACATAGTCGTTGGCACCGGCTTCCAGGCCCAAAATGGTGTCGGAATCGGTGTCGTGCCCGGTCAACATGATGATCGGCGCCTTGATGCCGGATTTGCGCAGCAGCTTGACCGCCTCGCGCCCGTCCATGTCCGGCAGGCCGACATCCATGACAATGAGATCGGTGTGGCCCTCGCGTGCTGTCTTGATGCCCTTTGATGCCGTATCCTCGTGGATCAGTTCGAATTCGTCATAAAGCGATAATTGTTCGATCAGGGCTTCGACAAGATCGGTGTCATCATCGACAAGGAGGATTTTTCGAGATGTCATCGTGATCTCCAGTTACCCGCCATCATACCCGTGTTGGGCGCGTGCCGGCGGCTCAATTTCGCAGTTACGCCGATATCTGGCGTTCGTTTGTGTGCAAGCGGTATATGACAATGGGCCTTAAAACCAAATCCATAAGTCTGCGGAACACAGAATTGATGAGGCGTGAACTGCGAAATATCATGGTTTATCCGCTGCCGGGCCGGCCATCGCAAGCGCGTATCGTCGCCGGCTGGCTGGTTTTGCCGGCGGTGCTTGGCCGCAGCGGTGTGACCTTTATGAAGCGGGAAGGGGACGGGGCGACGCCCTGCGGGCGCTATCGCCTCGCCAGCCTTGTCATGCGCGCGGACCGGCCAAATGGGCAAATGGCCCGCGGTGGCGGCCTTGATGTGTGGGTCATGCGGCCTGATGATGGCTGGTGCGAGGAACCGCGCTCGGGGCAGTATAACCGCCCAGTACGGGTTGACGGTGCGCGGGTAGAAAGTCCGCGGACCGGTAGTACGGACCGCATGTGGCGGGACGATCGACTGTATGATGTGGTCGGTATCCTTGACTGGAATATCCGGCCACGGGCGGCCAATCTTGGCAGTGCGATATTCCTGCATCTGACCCGGCAAACGCGGGCGCCGACCCAAGGATGCATTGCGCTTGATCCACGTCATCTGCGGCGCCTTTTGGCGGTTATCGGTCAAAAAACGATGTTTTTTACCGGTTTGCGGCCTGGAAAGGGTCAATACCGGCGTTGATTGCCAAACCTAAAGCTTAACGCGGGCCGGGGAATACGCCTTGTCACTTGCGGTAAATGGCGTCGCCCTGTTCGTCGATGATCTGTTTGGCTTTGGAGACCGAAAAGCTCTGCGCGCTGTCACGGCCGGAATGGCGGTCGGCGCGGATAAATTCGTGCGATTTGGTTTCGCCATCGATTGTGCGGGAGATGGAGCCGGCGGTTAGCCACTGGCCGCCTTCGGATATCGGCGCGGGGGTGATGGTGTGGCCTTCATATTCCACCGCGTCCCCTGCCGCCGGCGCGCCGGCATTGGCACCGCCACCGCCAAAAATCCGTGAAAGCAAGGACGCCATTTCGGGTCTCCCGGTTTGCTGAACAGTGTATCCGCAGCGATCCTAGCATATCGTGCCGGTCCCGCCAGACAGATGTGGTGCGCCAGAAGCGGGGCAGGCGGTGCAAACCCATGACATCACCGCGCGAAATCGTGATTAGCCGAAAGTCGTGGTTTTACAAAAAGGATTGTTATTTTAACTATTTGCGGCTCATTATCTGAGCAACAATAAGATTGCCGATGAGGGTATCCCAATGGAACCCACGGATATCAACGACCCCTCGTATTTCCACAAGGTGGTCGATTGCCAGTGGGCCTGCCCGGCACATACGCCGGTCCCGGAATATATTCGCCTGATCGCCCAGCAGCGTTATGCTGACGCGTTCATGATCAACTGGGATTCCAATGTTTTTCCCGGGATTCTGGGGCGCACTTGTGACCGCCCGTGCGAACCGGCGTGCCGGCGTACCCGAATTGAAGAAAAGCCGGTGGCGATCTGCCGCCTGAAGCGGGTCGCGGCGGACTATTGCGGCGATATTTCCGACCGACTGCCCAAGGCGCCGGAACAAAAAAACGGCAAGCGGATTGCGCTGATCGGCGGTGGTCCCGCGTCCCTGACCGTGGCCCGCGACCTGTTGCCGTTGGGATATGAATGCGTGATTTTTGAAAAAGACGGCCAGAGCGGCGGTCTGATGCGCACCAATATTCCCTCGTTCCGATTGCCAGTGCCAGTACTTGACGCGGAAGTGCAGCGGGTTCTCGACATGGGTGCGACCTGTCGATTCGGGACCGAAATAACCAGCCTCAAAACGATCCTGAATGATCGTTACGATGCCGTTTTTATTGGCACGGGCGCACCCCGTGGCAAGGATCTGAACATTCCCGGCCGGCAGGAAGCCGACGCCAATATCCATATCGGCATCGATTTTCTAACCTCGGTGGCGTTCAAGCATACCGAGGCGATCGGCAGCCGGGTTATCGTCATCGGCGGCGGTAATACGGCAATGGACTGCTGCCGCACGGCGCTGCGGCTTGGCGGCAATGATGTACGGGTGACGGTTCGCTCGCCACGCGCCGACATGAAGGCATCGGGGTGGGAGATCGAGGACGCCGAGCGCGAAGGCGTTCCCATTCTGGACAATCACGCGCCGAAGGAATTCATCGTCGAGAATGGCCGCCTGAAGGCGATGGTTTTTGAGCCCATGCAGGCGACCTATGACGGCAATGGCAAGCGCACGCTTTCGCCGACCGGCGCGCCGCCAGTTGTCATTGAATGCGACGATGTGCTGATGGCGATCGGCCAGGACAATGCCTTTCCGTGGATTGAGCGGGATATTGGCCTGGATTTTGACGAGCGGGGCATGCCGGTCGTCGATGCGCAGACATTTGCCTCTACCCGGCCCGGGGTGTTTTTTGGCGGCGATGCGGCCTGGGGGCCGGAGAATATCATCTGGGCCGTTGCCCATGGCCATCAGGCAGCGATCTCCATTGATCTTCATTGCCGTCGCGAGGCGCTGACCAACCGGCCCTCGCCCCTGACCAATCTGGTCAGCCAGAAGATGGGCATCCACGAATGGTCTTATGACAATGGCATTTCAAAGGACCGGCGGGTGCCGGTGCCCCACGAAAACCCGGCCGTGGCGCTCAAAAGCCTGACGGTCGAGGTCGAACTTGGCTACGATGAAAAGCTGGCGCTGGACGAGGCGATGCGGTGCCTGAACTGCGACATTCAGACGGTGTTTTCCGCACCTTTGTGCATCGAGTGCGACGCCTGCATGGATATCTGTCCCGTCGACTGCATCAATTTTACCGACAATGGAGAGGAGACCCAGCTTCGCGAGCGTTTGCGGGTTCCGGCAAAAGTGCTGGAGCAAGACCTTTATATCTCCGACGATCTGAAGACCGGCCGGATTATGGCGAAAGACGAGGATGTGTGCCTGCATTGCGGCCTGTGCGCCGAGCGCTGCCCGACCGGCGCCTGGGATATGCAAAAGTATGAGTTTATTGACGCTCAGGCGGCGCCAGACCGGATGCTCGCCCATGCCGAATGAGACCCGTTTCAACGATTTTGTCCTGAAGTTCGCCAACGTCAACGGCTCCGGTTCGGCCAGCGCCAACTTCCTGTGCGCCAAGGCGCTGTTCCGGATGGGCTTGCCGGTCAGCCCGAAGAACATCTTCCCGTCCAATATTCAGGGCATGCCGACCTGGTACGAAATCCGGGTCAACGAGGCCGGCTATCTGGCGCGCCGCGACGGTATCGACGTGATGGTGGCGATGAACCCGCAAACCTATCGCCAGGACTGTGACGGGCTGGTTGGGGGCGGCACGCTGATTTACGATTCGACCTGGGAACGGGATTTCGGGCGACCCGATATCAATGTTGTCGGCATCCCGATTGCCCGGCTGTGCGCGGAAAACTGGACAGACCCGCGGCAGCGGCAACTTTTCAAGAATATTGTTTATCTGGGCGCGCTGGTGCGGCTGCTGGAGATCGACCGGGAGATTGTCGAAAGCCTGATCGGCGAGCAGTTTGCCGGCAAGCCGAAGCTGATTGAACCCAATCTCAAAGCCCTTGCGATTGGCTATGACCATGCCCGGACCACCGTGGCGCGCCGGTTGTCGGTGCGCGCCCGCAAGGCATCGGGCACCGCCGGTAAAATCCTGATTTCGGGCAATGATGCGGCGGGGCTTGCCGCCGTTTATGCCGGCGCGACGGTTGCCGCCTGGTATCCGATTACCCCCTCGACATCGGTGGCCGAAGCGTTTGAGCGGTTCGCCGGCAGGTTGCGCAAGAATGACGATGGGACGATGCGGGCGGCGATCATTCAGGCCGAGGACGAACTGGCGGCGATCGGCATGGCGATCGGGGCAAACTGGAATGGCGCGCGGGCCTTTACCGCCACGTCCGGCCCCGGCATTTCGCTGATGAGCGAGTTTCTCGGGCTGGCCTATTTTGCCGAAGTTCCGCTGGTGATCTTCAACATTCAACGGGGCGGGCCGTCGACCGGCATGCCGACCCGAACACAGCAATCCGACCTGTTGATCTGCGCCTATGCGTCCCACGGCGACACCTGCCACATCCTGCTGTTCCCCGCCGATCCGGGTGAGTGTTTTACATTCGGTGCCGATGCCTTCGATCTTGCCGACCGCCTGCAAACGCCGGTTTTTGTCATGAGCGATCTGGATATCGGCATGAATGACTGGGTGGTCGACGCGCTGTCGTGGGATGACGCCCGCGTTGCCGACCGGGGCAAGGTGCTGGATGCCGCGGCGCTGGAAGAATGGGGCGATTTTGCCCGCTATCGCGATGTCGATGGCGATGGCATCCCTTACCGGACCATTCCGGGCACCCACCCGGAAAAGGGCGCCTATTTTACCCGTGGCTCGTCGCACAACGAAAAAGCCGGCTACACCGAAGACGGCGAGGCGCACGCAAGCAACATCATGCGGATTGCCAAAAAGTTCGAGACGGCGGCAACGATGTTGCCCAAGCCGGTGATCACCGATGTGTCGGCAAAATCCCGGCTGGGTATTATCAATTTCGGATCCACCGGCCCGGCGGTGCACGAGGCGCTGGCGCTTCTGGCGCGGGACGGTCACGGGCTGAACCATATGCGCATCCGATCCTTCCCGTTTGGCGAAGAGGTGGCGGCGTTTGCCGAGCGCCACGATTATCTGTTTGTGGTGGAACAGAACCGCGATGCGCAAATGCGCCATCTGCTGGTGGCGGAGGCGGAGATCCCGGCTGAAAAGCTGGTGCCGATCCTCAACATTGACGGGATGCCGCTGACGGCGGAATTTGTGCGCTCGCAAATCATTGATGTACTGGTTGCCAACACCCAGGTGGCGTCGGCCAGCGCGCCGCCGATTACCGCCGCATGAAACTGCAAAGGACCCACCGGAACCACGCGTCATGACTCATCTTGGAAAACCGGAATTTCGTCATCCGAGCCTGCCGGTCAACGGGCTAGGCCTGACCCGCCGCGATTATGAGGGCGTTGTCTCGACCTTGTGCGCCGGCTGCGGGCACGATTCGGTGACGGCGGCGATCATCGCGGCCTGTTTTGAACTGGACGTTGCCGCGCACCGGATCGCCAAGGTGTCGGGGATCGGCTGTTCGTCCAAAACCACCAACTATTTCCTCGACCGCTCCCACGGCTTCAATTCCGTCCACGGCCGGATGCCGTCGGTGGCGACCGGCGCCAATCTGGCCAACCGGGATCTGACCTATATCGGCGTGTCGGGCGATGGCGACACGGCGTCGATCGGGCTTGGCCAGTTCTGCCATGCGGTGCGCCGGCGGTTGAACATAACCTATATTGTTGAAAACAATGGCACTTATGGTCTGACAAAAGGGCAGTTTTCGGCGACCAACGACAAGGCGTCGAAGAGCCGGAAAGGCGCTGACAATCTTTATGACGGCATTGATCTGGCCAGTCTTGCCATTGAACTGGGTGCCGGTTTCGTGGCGCGCGGTTTTTCCGGCGACAAGGTGCAGCTGGTGCCGCTGATCAAGGCGGCGATGCACTATAAGGGGTTTTCGCTGATCGACGTGATTTCACCGTGCGTGACCTTCAACAATCACGGGGCCTCGACCAAGAGTTACGATTATGTGCGCGAGCATAACGAAGCGGTCGACCGGCTTGATCTGGTGCCCCATGCGGAGGCGATCGAGGCGGATTACGAGGCCGGCAGCACGATTGATGTGGCACTTCACGATGGCTCGCATCTCAACCTTCACAAGCTTGCCGACGATTATGACCCGACCGATCCGGCATCGGCGCTGCCGAAATTGCAGGGCTGGCGGGCCGAGGGCAAGGTTGTGACCGGGGTGCTCTATGTCGACCCGGACGAGCGCGACCTGCACGATCTTATCCGCTCACCTCAGGCCCCTCTCAACAGTTATTCCGACGCGGATCTGTGTCCGGGCCAGGTGGCGCTGGACCGTATCAACGCATCGATGCGCTAGAGCCTATTTCAGGTTCAAGACTTGCCGCGATAGCTTGCAATCTTTAATGGATTTGCAAAGCGCAAAACGCCATATCGTTCCAATAATTCCATCTACTGAATTCGGCATATCTGGCCGTGGCAAGATTTGGCGACGGCTGACGCAGCGGCAAGGCATGATCGCCAATCAAGGAGCAACAACTTGAACTCTCTTCAAATCCGACCGGTAGCCGAATGCCGTTACGATATTGTCTCGCTGGGCGAAGTGATGCTGCGGCTTGATCCGGGTGAAGGGCGCATCCGCACGGCACGGCAGTTCCGGGCCTGGGAAGGCGGAGGCGAATATAATGTGGCGCGGGGCCTGCGCCGCTGTTTCGGCAAGCGGGCCGGGCTGGTGACGGCGTTTGCCCAAAACGAGATCGGCCTGTTGCTGGAAGATCTGATCTTGCAGGGCGGCGTCGATACATCGCTGATCAAATGGGATGCCTATGACGGGATTGGCCGGTCGGTGCGCAACGGCCTCAACTTTACCGAGCGCGGTTTCGGGCCGCGCGGCGCAGTCGGTTGTTCGGATCGCGGCAATACGGCGGCCTCGCAACTCAAGCCCGGCGATATCGACTGGGAGCATCTGTTCGGCACCCTCGGCGCGCGCTGGTTTCATACCGGCGGCATATTCGCGGCGCTGTCGGAGACGACCGGCCCGGTAGTGATTGAAGCGGCGAAAGCGGCAAAGAAGCACGGCACGATTGTCTCTTATGATCTCAACTACCGGCCGTCTTTGTGGAAAGGTTTCGGAGGGCTGGACAGATGCCACGAAATCAATCGGGAGATCGCCCGCCATGTCGATGTGATGATCGGCAACGAGGAAGATTTTACCGCCTGCCTTGGTTTTGAGATCGAGGGTGTCGATGACAATTTGACCGATCTGGATATCGGTTCGTTCGAGCAGATGATCGACAGGGCGGTTGCGGACTTTCCCAATTTCAAGGCGACGGCGACGACGATGCGCGGCGTCAAGTCGGCGACCGTCAATGACTGGGGCGCGATGTGTTGGGCGGAGGGATCGTTCCATTCAGCGACGCACCGCCCGGAACTTGAGATCATGGACCGGGTTGGCGGCGGCGACAGTTTTGCGTCAGGCTTTATCTACGGCCTGATGGAATTTGGCGATCCGGCGCGCGCAGTGGAATATGGCGCCGCCCATGGCGCGCTGGCGATGTCGACGCCCGGCGACACGACGATGGCGACGCTGGCCGAAGTAGAGAAACTGGTTGGCGGCGGCGGTGCCCGGGTCGACCGGTAGGAGAACGAAATGCTTGATGAACTTTTGAAGCGGCCGATTATTCCTGTCATTGTCATTGACGATGCCAAGGACGCCGAACCGCTGGCCGAAGCGCTGCTGGAGGGCGGTGTCGATATCATTGAAATCACCTTTCGCACCGCTGCGGCGGCCGATGCGATCACCGCGATTGCCCGGAAATTTCCCGAAATGCTGCTTGGCGCGGGGACGGTGCTGACTACCGAACAAGCTGATCGGGCGATTGATGCCGGCGCCGGTTTTGGGTTGGCACCGGGTCTCAACCCCGATGTCGTGACCCACTTCAAGGGCCGGGGCGGCACGTTCATTCCCGGCGTGATGACACCGTCGGATATTGAGCGCGGGCTCGATCTGGATTGCTGGTTCATGAAATTCTTCCCGGCCGGCCCGGCAGGCGGCATATCCTTCCTGAAGGCGCTTGCCGGTCCTTATGCCAGCCAGGGAGTGCAGTTCTGCCCGACCGGCGGGGTCAATCTCGACAATATGGCCGACTATCTGGCGCTTCCGGTTGTGGCGGCAGTCGGTGGCTCATGGCTTGCGACAGCCAAACAGATTGCCGACGGTGACTGGGCGGCGGTTACCCGGCAGGCCAGGCAAGCGCTGGAGCGCTGCCCGTAGCGGCAATTGATCGAACAGGGCGTTGCTCGGCGCGCCAAGTTCCAGACTCGCAACCGACCAATATCGGCTGGCGATGAAAATGATAGCGCATGCCTATCGCGTGGTGTGGTAGTTGCATCATCTGCCACCAGTGCCGGTGCGCCGATCCATCAAGACAACGCCGCAAGTGGGTTCCATGACCGCAAATATCAATCTTGCCGATATCCTGTCGGCGCATGTTGGGCACTTGGATTCCAACCGGCCGCAGACCGCCCGCGCCTACGCGGCGATTGTCCAGCGGTTGAGCGATGCCGATGCCGGCCGGACGGCGCCAAATGTCGGCGACGATTTCCCGCGGTTTATGCTGCCCGATGATAGCGGCCGTCTGGCCTCGGCCGAGCAGTTTTTGGAAAAGGGACCGGTTGTTGTCAGCATGAACCGCGGGCACTGGTGCGCGTTTTGCCGGTATGAACTGGAGGCGCTGCAAGGAATCAGCGATCAAATTTCCAAATTGGGTGCATCGATTGTCGCGATCACGCCAGAGCGCCAGGCCTTTGCGTGGGAATTCAAAGTGCGCTGCAACCTTGGTTTCCCGATCCTTTCCGATATCGACAACGGGTTCGCCCTGTCGCTGGGCCTGGCTGTGTGGTCTGGCGATGAGCTGAAGCCGATTTTGGCCGAGGTCGGCATTGATCTGGAGATCTATCAGGGCAATCCCGGCTGGATCGTACCTATTCCGGCAACCTATGTCGTCGAACGCTCCGGCCGGATCGCCGCGCGGTATCTGGATGTCGATTTTCGCCGGCGCATGGAACCGGGCGATATATTGGCCGCGCTGGAAGCGCTTTATACCAGCGGCGTTGAGGTTTGAATCAACAGGGGTTCCCAAATCTGTTGATGTCTGATTCAAGGTTGGCAAAGGAGATGTTCGATGCCAGCAGCTTTGCCCTTACGATCCGATTTTGACAGCCAGACCTTGCGGGGTCT
>CAXMRP010000063.1:0-6722 GCA_964196155.1 uncultured Polyangiaceae bacterium | reverse complement strand
GCCCCAGGTCAGCTCCTGGCCGGTCCATTTGGCCGCCTCGCAGATCGCGGTGTGGTTGCCGATGGTTCCGGTACCATAGTTTGCCAGGAACGTGCCGATGAGCTTGCTGTGGCTGGCTTTCATCCGGCCATAATGGAACATGAATTTTTCCGGTGTTCCATCATCGCGCAGTTTCTGTAGCCGGCCTGTCAGCTCCTCGAGCGCCTCGTCCCAGGAAATGCGCTTCCATTGGCCGCTGCCACGCGGCCCGACGCGCCGCATTGGATAGAGAATCCGATCCGGATCGGAGTACTGGCCAATCCCGCCCTGACCCTTGGCGCACATGACGCCCTGGGTGCGGATGGAGTTTGGCTGGCCTTCGATCTTCACCAGCCGCCCGTCCTCGACATAGGAAACGTTGGGGCATCGGGTGACGCATTGCCAGCAGGCGCTGGGAATCGCTTGGCGTTCCATGCCGGTTTTCGGGGAAAAATCCTTTCCACCGCTGATGGGAAGCGCGCGAACCTGATTGAGCACGCCGCCAGACATTGCCACGGCCGGGGCAGCCGCCCCGAGCTTTAAAAGTGACCTTCGATCTAACATCGTCGTCTCCTTAAATTCCCATTGGACCGGTGACTTGCCCGGCAATCACGACAACGTAGCGGAGCATGAATCCACCGATCAGAACGACCAGGCAGACCGTGATTTCCACACTTCTGGGCATCGCGAACGGCCGGTGATGCAGCAATGTCGGGATGACATATTTCAGCTCGACAAGAACCGGCAGGATCAGCCCGACAAGAACGACGCCGCCCCAGAACAACCCGGCCAAATCGCCGCCCGGCAGGATGACCGCCATGGCCTGCGCCGAATTGCCGATGGTGAGCAGCCCGAACATGATGAACAGGAAGATCACCAGCACCTCAAAGCCGATCAGCAACGTGTCCGAAGCGGCAAGCAGATAGGCGCTCTTGGCAAACTGTCCGCCGTCCATTGGCTCTGATTCTGGAGCGTGAGAATTGCCACCAAAAATCGCCTTCAACAGCAGAATTGCTGCAACGCCGGTCGATAGCGACGACATCAGGAAGAGAAATGCCAGCACCGGTGTGTTCCAGAATGGCCGGGCCGGCATGGCCCCGAGCAGGACGCCCGTATAGACCGCGACCGCGATCCCCAGCGGTACGCCGATCCACGCCAGCCCACGGCGCAGATTTACGGTTTTTTCGTCCGCCTCAACACCTTGGGCAATGAATGTATAAGCGTAGGCAAGGCTGGCGAGGATGCAGAAAGCGAGTATCCACGATCCGATACTCATCGGCGACAGATTGATCGTCAGGAACAGGTTGATAAAGCGGAAGAGCCTCCAGAAATCACCATGTTCTACTGCGGCCTGGAAGGTTCCCAGCTCCAGGATGAGCATGCCGGTTCCGATAATCAGAAGGGGCGGTGCGAGCAGAGCGCCATAGCGGGCAATCTTGACATTATCGCCGCCAAAGCCGCCGCCGCCGCCGCGAAGCAATACGGAGGAGCTGACCGTCAGGGCACCAGCCCCGACGCCGGCAAGGAAAAGATATCCAATGACCGGCAGACCCCAATTGAGCTCTAGCATGGTCCTATCTCCTCTCTTCATCGGGACGATTGGTGTCGACGCGCACATATTGGTTGGCGAAGCGAATATCGGCCTCATCGGCATGATCGGCGCCGATGTAGTAGACGTTCGGTTCCGTCCCCATTTCCTGGCGAAGCACCGTGACGGGGTTCTTGGCAATCAGCTTGGAGACTTCGCTTGTTGGATCGTTCATGTCGCCGAAGATCCGCGCTTTGCCCTGGCATGTGTTGACGCAGGACGGCTCCAGGCCATTTGCGACCCTGTGCAGGCAGAAATCGCATTTGTCGGCTGTACCCGTCCTCGGATTGATGAATCGCACGTCGTAAGGACATGCCTGCATGCAATATTTGCAGCCGATGCAAGTTTCCTCATCGACGACGACGATGCCGTCTTCCTCGCGCTTGTAGGTCGCACCCGTCGGACAGACATCGACGCATTGCGGTTCTGAGCATTGATTGCACAGGCGCGGGAGGAAGCTCCGGCTGACATCGGGATAGGTGCCCTTCTCCACGGCTTCGACCCAGGATCTGTGTTTGCCGAGCGGGACTTCGAACTCCGTCTTGCAGGCAATCGTGCAGGCTTGGCATCCGATACATTTTCGGACGTCGATCACCATGGCATATTGCACCTGGTGCCCCGGCGCAGTAGCGGCTCTGGCGGCCATTGGCGCTGCGACCGCGGTCGTCGCGACCGCTGCCCCAAATCCTGCCGCCTTCACCATGTCCCGCCGGGAGATATTTCGGTCGTGGTAGGTCATTGCACCTCACTTCACCGAACCGGTGTTTTCCAAATAGCGCGCCGATCAGCAAACAGCGCGCGCGAGTGCGTAAAATTACGCACGATGGAACTGGACCAATTCGTTTGTAATGTAATTGATTCAAGTCAATGTTGTGCAGTGCAATGTCGAATAACTGCTTGTTATAGTGATTCTAATCTCGCCGGTTCGGATTTATCCGGCGCAATATTGTGCGGTGCAATAGGCGATCCGCGCAAGCAATATGGCTCACCCATCTTCCGGCCGGCTTCTCCTATGCGGCACCTCAGGTTCTGGACCCTGACGGAGGCGCCGATCCGGGCCAGTGGTCATCCCCGGTAAACCGGCTCCGGCCGCGAGAAGAACGTTTCCAGGATGTCATAGACAAGCAGGTGATTCTTCTGCTGGAAACTGGCATGGGCGACACCCGGCATCACGGTGAACTGCTTGTCGGGGTTCGGCAATTTGGCGAAGAAGGCAAGCAGGTCGTCGATCCCGGCAATGCCGTCATATTCGCCGCGCATGACGATCGTCGGCGCCGTGATCTTTGCTGGATCGACAAGCGGCAGTTTTGAGCACATGTCGATATAGGTGCCGTTGGGTATGGAATCGTCGAGCGCGGTGATCGCCTCGGCGAAGGCATCGACAACCTTGTCCTCGGCGGTGCCGGCATGGTCGCGCGAAAAGATCGACTGCACGAACGCCTTGTCGATCGGCCGGCGGTTGCTGTTCACAAACTGCGGCAGCTTCTTGCGGCGTTCCTCCAGGGTCGGACTGCCCTCGCCGGTCCACACAAAGGCATCGAGCGCCAGCCTGCCGATTCGTTCCGGATGGTTTTCGGCGAATTTGGCGGCGCGCAGCGCACCCGACGAGATGCCGTAAACCAGCAGCGGTCCGGCGCCGCGCTTTGCGGCGATATAGGCACTGGCGGCGGCCAGATCGTCGGCGCCGTTGGCGATGTCGCAGGTGATGTCGCGGGTCTTGTCGGAGCGGCCATAGCCCTCCATATCGACACACCATGTGTCATAGCCGCGCACGGCGAACCAGTTCATCACCGAAGAGAACGGCCGGCCTTCCACGGTGAGGTCGAATGTCGGGGTCGAGGCCATCGACGAGCCGTGGACAAACAGCACCGTCCCTTTATTGCCATCTGGCGCGCCGGCATATTTTTCCCAAAGAAAGAGCCGGACACCGTCCTTGTCGGTCCAGTGCTCCTCGCCGATGACATCGTCTTCGCCAAATATGCCGTCCGCCACTTTTATCCCCATCCGCTTGTTTTGGCCGCGCGCGGTCAGGCGCCGGTGTGTTCCACAATGTCAAAACCCCGGTCCCGGTCGAGCAGGTAGATCAGGCCGCGTTCATCGACGTCGACATCATTGGTCGCTGGCGCTGGCTGGTCGCCGACCGGCTCGGGAATGTAGTGGGCAATTTCGACCGGCAGGAACGGGTCGGCGACATCGACAATCCTGAGGCCGCCCGAGAACCAGGTGGCATGGACGAGCGTGGAGTCGAGCTTTTCGCGGTACTGGTGAGCACCGAACCTTGCGCCCGGCGTCCGCGACCAGGGCGAGTCCGCTTCACTGACGTCAAAGGCCGAAATGGCGCGGATATCGGCAAGGTCCGTGACATCGAGAACCCACATGAAGCCGTGCAGCCGGCCGCGGATATGGGCGTGCTCCTCATCGATGGCAACGGCGTAGCGGCGGCCGCCGATCGTCTGTTCAAGCGGCATGACGGTATGCGTCGGTTCGGGAATCTGCGGATGATAGTTGTAGGCGCCTATCGTCCGCGGCGCGGTGATGTCGGACACATCGATGACGCGCAAGCCGGCATCCCAGACCGCCGCCCACAGTTCGTCGCCGACACGCATGGCGTGGTGCAGGCGGTTCTTGTAGCTTTTCCAGGTCGGTTTTTCGCCGCCGGCCAGATGCTGGCCCGGCATGTGCCAGCGCGAGACCTCTTCAGGCTGCTGCAGATTGGCCATGTCGTAGATGACGAGGATATTGCCGATATAACCTTCCATCTCCGTTGAAATGTAGGCGTAATTCTCGTCGGCATCGAAGCGATGAACGCCGAACCCGAACGTCCTTTGATAGGCGATTTCCTTCGGATTGGCCTTGTCGGAAATGTCATAGACCTTGAAGCCGCCGTCGCGGTAGCCGCGTTCCCTGGCCGCCTCCAGCACCGGGATATCGGCGGCCGTGACGCCGAGTTCGGAGGCGATCTCCGCGTCCGTTGCCCGCCGGGCAAGCTCGGCAGCGAGCCGTGCCCGCGCCTCCGGAACCGCGTCACCCTTGCGCAGGAAATGGCGCTGGTTCATCTCCACATTTGTGTACATCAGATCGCCGACGACCCGCACCTTGTGGGTGTGGGAATAATCGCCGCTGAGGCTTATCTGCGAGACGATCCGCGGGTTTTTCGGGTCCGATATGTCAAGGATTGTCGTGCCGTGCGGCGGTTTCATATGACCGACATAGGCAAAATTGCCGTCAACGACGACCTGGCCGCCGCCGGGTATGTCGATATGGCCGATGCGGGCAATGTTGCGCGACAGCGGAATGTCCCATTCAACCTTCACGGCAATATCCTTTTTATCAATGTTGTTTTGTCACCGGTGGAGACAAGCGGCTTTCGACAGCAATGGCGGATTATATTCCCAGCCGCGGCAGCTGTTTTTCCGGATACCGCGTTCCGGCGGTAATGCCGGGCTGAAACACCGATGCCAGATCCTGCCGGTCGGCATCGGAAAGTTCCAGGTCGATCGCCGCCAGATTCTCTTCCAGATATCTGGTTTTCTTGGTGCCGGGGATCGGCACGATGTCAGCGCCCTGCGCCAGCAGCCAGGCCAGCGCGACCTGCGCAGCACTGGCCGAATGGCGCGACGCCACCTCTTCCAGAACGCCGAGCAAATCGCCGTTCTTTTCCATATTTTCCGGCCAGAACCGCGGATGGTCGTGACGCCGGTCATTTTCCACAAGATCGTCTGGCGTGCGGATCGTTGCCGACAAAAAGCCGCGTCCGAGCGGCGAATAGGGCACGAAGCCAATACCGAGTTCGCGGCAGGTGGGAAGGATCTCGCTTTCCACATCGCGCGTCCACAGGGAATATTCCGTCTGCAGCGCCGAAATCGGATGGGTCGCATGAGCCCGGCGGATGGTCTCGCTACCTGCCTCCGACAATCCGAGGAAACGCACCTTGCCCTGTTCCACGAGCCGCGACATGGCGCCGACCGTATCCTCGATCGGTGTGTCGGCGTCGACGCGGTGCCGATAGTAGAGGTCGATGACATCAGTGCCCAGACGCTTCAGGCTGGCCTCGCAGGCGCTGATCACATAGTCCGGCCTGCCGTTGATCGCGGTCTTGCCGTCCGGCAGGCGAAGATTGCCGAATTTTGAGGCCAAAATGACCTTGTCGCGCTTGCCGGCGATCGCCTTGCCGACAAGATCCTCGTTCTTGCCGTTGCCATAGGCATCGGAGGTGTCAAGAAACGCCGCACCCAGATCAATCGCCCGATCGATCGTGGCGATGGCGTCCGATTCCACGCGCACGCCATAGGCAATCGACATGCCCATGCAGCCGAGTCCGATTGCCGGAACTTCAAGTCCCTGATTGCCAAGTTTCCTGCTGATCACTTGCGCCTCCCTTAAAATTGTTGCCGGCGTGAGCCGGTCATCCGGCAGCGTTCCGGCCTTTTCGACCACCTCGCTGCACGCTCCGCAGCTTGATTGGTTCATATAAATCCCGTAATCAAGCTAATAACGGTTCTGGAACTGGTCAAACGCCGTAAAGCCAGCGCCGACAGGCAGATGGAATGCAAATTCGTCTGTCCGATGACGCGACTTTCGACGGACGGCATGTTTGACCCGGATTCCGCGAAAACAATGGGATACTGAACGAAACGGATCGTCCGAAGAAAGAAGCAACGCAACCGGCAAAACCGGTTTGAAGAACGAATACCCGCAGACGCTTGCACATGACAGACGGGAGGAAACCATGTCCTTTGCAAACAATCCGACACGCCGCCATTTCCTGAAAACCGCTTCGGCCATCGCCGGAGCGGCCGGCTTTTCGCTCAGCCCGATGGGCGCCGCGTTCGGCCAGAGTTTTCCATCACGCAACTTCAAGGTTTACGTGCCGACCCGCGAGGGCGGCGGCGCCGACCGGAATTTGCGCGCCTTCACCGGCGTGTGGAAAAACCACATCAATGCCGAGACCGAAGGCGCCTATTATCCGGGCGCAGCCGGCCGGGTCGGCTATGAAAAATATATGGGCCTGGCCGAGGATGACTGCCACGAACTGCTGTTCGGCAATATGGGCCCGGAAGTGCTGAACTGGGTGGTCAAGGCGCCGACATTCAGTCTCGACGATTATTTCTATTTC
>CAXMRP010000062.1:0-52190 GCA_964196155.1 uncultured Polyangiaceae bacterium | reverse complement strand
ACCTTCAGGCCGCCATCAACCGATTCATTCGCCAATACAATGCCGACAGCCCCACACCATTCATCTGGAAAGCCGATCCCGATGATATCATCGCCGCACGAAACCGAGGGTTCCAAACGTTGGAATCAATCCACTAGGATCATAGCTGCCCCAAACCACCATGCGTCCGGTCTGCAAGCTATACGACTTTCGTGTAATTGGCCGTTTTCGCAACAAATCTGTGCCCGTAAGCCCTCAATATCGCTGGCAATTCAGCGTTTCAGGTAATTCGTCTAACACCCGGTCCGCCAAGGTTCGCGCGCTGCACATCCGCGTGGTTCATCCCGCCGCTGACAGGCAATCTGAAAATGCCTGCGCCATGGTTCGCATCAACACGAAATAATGATCCGGACCACTGGCAATGGCCGACCCCAGTGGATCGAGCACACCGGTCGCCGCGCCCGTACCCTCGACCAGTACATCGACAAGGCCGGATTGGAATTGCGGCTCGGAAAACACGCAAATCGCCCCAAGATCAACGATTGTGCGGCGAATATCGGCAATCCGCCGCGCGCCAGGTATGCCATCCGGGTTAGCCAGAATGGCACCGGCCGCCGGTACGCCAAACCGCGCCTCAAAATACCGAAAAGCGTCGTGAAACACGACAAAGGGTCGCCCCTTCACCGGTTCCAGCAGTCGGGCAATTTCATCTCCCAGTTCGTCAAGCCGCGCAACCGTCGCCCGGGCATTGTCTTGGTACTGGCTTGCATGGTCAGGGTCGGATTTGGCCAGCACATCAGCAATTGCAGTAACCATTATTCGAGCATTGTCGGGATCAAGCCACACATGGGTATCGAGCCCGGAGACAGCCGCATTGCCATCGCCATGTCCCGCGCTTGCGGGCGCCCGGCCCCCGGCAGATGGCAGCAATTTCAGGCCGTCAGTCTGCGCAAGCGCGACGACTTGGGCCGGACCGCCCAATGTCGTGATCAGCGCCGCCAAAGCGCTTTCCAATCCCGCGCCGATCCAGAAGATCGTCTTTGCCAGTTGCAGCTTGGCCGCCTGGGACGGTTTCGGACTGAAACTGTGGGGTGAGGCAGCCCCCTCAACAATCAGCTCGGGCACGCCAACACCATCCATAACCAGCGCGACCAGCGAATGGATGGGTTTGATGGAGACAACAACATCGTTGGCGCCCAGCTCGCCCGCGGCACCCGGCTCCGATTGCACCAATAGTGCAAGCATCCCCGCTACCAGCGCGGCAAGCACGGTATGCCGGTTCTTCATGCCCGATTTCCCCTGCTGGCAGTAATTTTGGCCGACGGAACAGCCAGTTGTGGAACCGCTGGAATTATAAGATATGTTATACTATTACATAAACTGATTGCCTATAGCACACGGTAAAACGCACTTTGATGACCACAATCGCCAGCAAACAGGATCGGCCACTGACCGCATTGGACGGCGCAGGCATCCGTCGCAACGGGCGCTGGCTGGTGCGCGGCATCGATCTGTCGGTGCAACCAGGCGAGATCGTCACGCTGATCGGCCCAAATGGATCAGGGAAATCGACCACCGCCCGCCTTGCGCTCGACATTGTGCGCCCGGATGAAGGCAAGGTCGCAATCCGGCCCGGCTTGAAAGTTGGCTACGTGCCGCAAAAATTGGCGCTCGACTGGACCCTGCCCCTCACCGTCGCCCGCTTTATGATACTGACCGGGCATCAGTCGCCAGCCGCTGTCACCGAAGCGCTTGCCCGCACCGGCATCGATCATCTGGCCACCGCGGAAATCCACCATCTGTCCGGCGGCGAATTCCAGCGTGCGCTTTTGGCCCGTGCCATTGCCCGAAAACCGGACCTGCTTGTTCTGGATGAGCCGGCGCAGGGCATCGATGTGACCGGCGAAGCGGCGCTTTATGGCCTGATCTCTCAAATTCGCGAGGAGATCGGCTGCGGTATCTTGCTGATTTCCCACGACCTTCATCTGGTCATGGCCGCCACCGACAAGGTGGTTTGCCTGAACGGCCACGTATGCTGCACCGGCACACCCGGTGCAGTGGCGGCAAACCCGGAATATCGGCGCCTGTTTGGCGAACGGGCCAGCTCCGCGCTCGCTGTCTATAAACACCACCACGACCACAGCCATCTGCCCGACGGATCCGTCCTTGACCATCAGGCCCCACATGCGCCGCAGGACAACCAAAATGCTGGATGATTTTTTCGTCCGCGCCCTTGTCGCCGGCGTTGGTGTTGCCCTTGTTGCCGGCCCGCTCGGCTGTTTTGTCGTCTGGCGCCGCATGGCCTATTTCGGCGACACGCTGGCCCATTCGGCCCTGCTCGGCGTGGCAATCGCGTTGGCGCTGGATACCGAGCCGACATTGGCCGTCTTTTGCGTCTCGGCTGCTGTCGCGCTGGCGCTGCTGGCGTTGCAAAAACGCACATCCCTCACTTCCGACGCCATACTCGGTCTGCTCTCCCACTCGGTGCTGGCACTGGGACTTGTCGCAATAGCCTTCATGGCTTGGATCCGCGTCGACCTGACCGGGCTGCTGTTCGGCGATATTCTGGCCGTATCCAGGGGCCGGATTGCCGTCATCTATGGCGGCGGAGCCATCGTTCTCGGCGTTCTGGCGTGGATATGGCGACCGCTGTTTGCCGCCACCGTCAACCGCGAACTGGCCGCCGCCGAAGGTCAGTCGCCGAACCGCACCGACATCATCTTCATGGTGCTGATCGCCGCCGTCATCGCCATGGCCATGAAAATCGTCGGCATATTGCTGATAACCGCACTGCTTATCATGCCGGCGGCAACCGCCCGCCGCCTTGCCGCCGGCCCTGAGCAAATGGCGGTAATCGCTGCCTTGACCGGCATTGTGGCAACCGTTGCCGGACTTGCCGGCTCCTTGCATTGGGACACGCCCTCCGGGCCATCGATTGTCGTCGCCGCGCTGGTCCTGTTCCTGACAAGCCTTGTCCGGCTGCCCAATTTGGGCCGCCGCGGCAACGAGGACATTCGACGATGAAGGAAACAGCCGGAACCGATACAACTCTGACCAAAAATCAGGAACTGGTGCGCGATGCCTTGAGCAGGGCCGATGGTCCGCTTGGCGCCTATGACCTTCTCGACCGACTGCGCGACGATGGCTTTCGCGCGCCGCTTCAGGTCTACCGCGCCCTCGACAAGCTACAGGTGCTCGGCCTTGTCCACCGGGTGGAAAGCCTGAACGCCTTCGTCGCCTGCTGCCATGCAGACGAAGCGCCTCGCGGATTGCCCCATGGAGAAATGTGTTTTGCGATCTGCCAAGGCTGCGGTTCCGTCACCGAATTTGCCGACGAGACAGCCCTGCGTGCCCTTCAACACTGGGCGCTGGGCCATGAATTCCGCATCCTGACGGCCAACACCGAGATCAAGGGCCTGTGCCGGACCTGTGCGTCGTGAACACGCGAAAATAGCGCCGTGCCGCGCAAAAATATCGCATATTGGCGGGAAAACGCCAATTAGGGATCGTCAGGCCCAGCGCTTCGCGCCATGATCACCATCCATTCGAGCAAGGACAAGCCGATGAATTACTGGTTGTTCAAATCCGAACCCGGCGCATGGTCCTGGGACGATCAGAAAAAGACCGGCAAGAAAGGCACCGAATGGGACGGGGTGCGCAACTATCAGGCCCGCAACAATATGCGGACCATGAAGATCGGCGATCAGGGCTTTTTCTACCACTCGGTCAATGAAAAGCGCATCGTCGGCCTGGTCGAGGTCTGCGCCGAAATCCACCCTGATTCCACCACCGAGGACGAGCGCTGGGAATGCGTTGATATTCGCGCCAGCACAGACATGCCCAAGCCGGTCACACTGGACGATTGCAAGACCGAGGCCAAACTGAAGGACATGGTGCTGATCAACAACACCCGCCTGTCAGTTCAGCCGGTCACCGCTGCCGAATGGAAACATGTCTGCAAAATGGGCGGCCTGTCCTGACCGCCAGGATTAATAGCCGAAAACGTCAGGCCGCGCCCGAACGCACGCCAGCCATCATCCGCCGGCCGCGATAGGCCAGAAGCACAGTGTGGCGGACCGCCTTTGCCGTGAGCCACACAGCTGCCGGCTTCGCAAATACAAAAAACTTGCGGGTTCCCGACACCAACACCTTTGTAGCCCGCTGTCGGATCCATTTTGGCGGCAAGTGTTCGACAAACACCGCCGAATAGATCCGGTAGATGCAAAACAGCGCAACAATCAGCGGCGCACAGGCGACAACCAGCGCAATCCATCCGTCAAAATAAACCGGCGCCGTCAGCACCAGCCAGACCGACAGGCCCAGGCCGAAAATACCCATGGCGAACTTCGCGGTCATCAGCACCGCGCCGATTGCAAACGCGCCAAGGGTTTCCAGGAACAGCACCGCCAGTTCGCAGCCACGGATCAGCGCCGACCATCCGGCAACGAACCCGTGCCAACCGATCGAAATGACATCGCCCGCCGTCCGTCCGCCGCCAAATTGTTGAACACTGACGGGCTCGACACTTGTGTCGACCCGCTCCGATGCATATGCCACCATCGATCTGACCCACTTACCCTTTACACTGTGGCCGCATACTCACCACAAAATGCAAAACAGATCGCAAAACCGTATCCTTCAATTTTAATGAAATTCGAAACGGCGCAGAACTGTCGCTGATTCCTGCCAGAGCGGCCCCACGCGCCCAACGTTCAGCCGGCAAAGCCATAAGCTGCGACAATTTCGCCCCGTTCCGACCAAAGTCTGAAGCCGATCGATAGACGCCAGTGCTGCTGCTGCGATAAGGTCAGCCAACAAACACAAGCCGCCGCCCGCTCCCGGCGCGGCACTCATCGCGGAGGCGCACCATGTCCGATGTCCAGATCCATGCCGTCACAGCCCAATGGGCCGAACGGGCCCATATCGACAAGGCGAAATACGAGGACATGTACGCCGCATCGATTGCCGATCCCGATACCTTCTGGGGCGAGCAGGGCAAGCGGCTCGACTGGATCAAGCCCTACACGATCGTCAAGAACGCCACTTACGAATATCCCGACGTGTCGATCAAATGGTACGAAGACGGCGTTCTCAACGTCGCCGCAAATTGCATCGATCGCCATCTGGCGACCCGCGGCGACCAGACGGCCATCATCTGGGAAGGTGACGAGCCCGATATCGACAAGTCCATCACCTATTTCGAACTCCACGGCCATGTCTGCCGGCTCGCCAATGCCATGAAGCACAATGGCGTCAAAAAGGGCGACCGGGTCACCATCTATATGCCGATGATCCCCGAGGCGGCCTACGCCATGCTTGCCTGCGCCCGCATCGGTGCGGTGCATTCCATCGTCTTTGGCGGCTTTTCTCCTGACGCACTGGCCGGCCGCATCGAGGATTGCCGGTCCAGTTTTGTCATCACTGCCGATGAGGGCGCACGCGGTGGCAAGGCCATCCCCCTGAAAGCCAACACCGACAAGGCCATCGAGATTGCTGAAAAAGACGGGGCAAATGTCGACAAGGTCATTGTTGTCCAGCGCACCGGCAGCGATGTGACAATGAAAGACGGCCGCGACGTCTGGTATCACGATGCCATTGCTGACGTTGCCGACGATTGCCCGCCCGAGCCGATGAACGCCGAGGATCCGCTGTTTATCCTTTATACGTCCGGCTCCACCGGCAAACCCAAGGGTGTGCTGCACACCACCGGCGGCTATCTGGTCTATGCCGCCATGACCCACAAATATGTCTTCGATTATCACGATGGCGATGTGTATTGGTGCACTGCCGATGTCGGCTGGGTAACCGGCCACAGCTATATCGTCTATGGCCCGCTCGCCAATGGCGCTATCACTTTGATGTTCGAAGGTGTGCCCAACTATCCCACCGCCTCGCGCTTCTGGGATGTGGTCGACAAGCACCAGGTCAATATTTTCTACACCGCACCCACCGCTATCCGTGCCCTGATGGGTCTGGGCGATGAACTGGTCACCAACACCAGTCGCGCCTCGCTGCGCCTGTTGGGTTCGGTCGGCGAGCCGATCAACCCGGAGGCCTGGGAATGGTACTACCGGGTTGTCGGCGACAACCGTTGCCCTATCGTCGACACTTGGTGGCAGACCGAAACCGGCGGCATTTTGATCACTCCGCTGCCCGGCGCCATCGACCAGAAACCGGGATCGGCCACCAAGCCGTTCTTCGGCATCCAGCCCGAACTGGTGGACGGCGAAGGCAAAGTGCTGGAGGGCGCCACGGAAGGCAACCTGTGCATCACCGCCTCTTGGCCCGGCCAGATGCGCACTCTTTATGGCAATCACGACCGCTTCATTGAGGCCTATTTCACCACCTACAAGGGCAAATATTTTACCGGCGACGGCTGCCGGCGCGATGCCGACGGCTATTACTGGATCACCGGCCGCGTTGATGATGTGCTCAACGTCTCCGGCCACCGGATGGGCACCGCGGAAGTGGAATCCGCCCTGGTCGCCCACGACAAGGTGTCCGAATCCGCCGTCGTCGGCTATCCCCACGACATCAAGGGCCAGGGCATCTATTGCTATGTGACGCTGATGGCTGGTGAGACCCCGACTGATGAACTGAAGCTCGAATTGCGCAACTGGGTGCGCAAGGAAATTGGCCCGATCGCCTCACCGGACCTGATCCAGTTCGCCCCCGGCTTGCCGAAGACCCGCTCCGGCAAGATCATGCGCCGCATCCTGAGAAAAATCGCCGAAAATGATTTCTCCAACCTTGGCGACACTTCGACACTTGCCGACCCGGCGGTTGTCGACGATCTGGTGGAGAACCGTCAGAACCGACCGTCTTGATCCTGCCAGGGATTGCGCGCCGAATACAGTAATGGTGCTGGTACGGCTCGGACAAGACCAGTGAAATCACCATAGAACGCGGTGCCTCGGCACCGCGTTTTTTTCGTGAACGCCGCCTGAACACCGATCTCAGTATCAGTTCAGTCGCCTGCGGTCATTGTTGTCTCAAGAATTCGAACCCAGACCCGTTGGAGACTACAATGAGCCGCAGCGCCACCCGTACATTTACACCTGTCGCCCTCTGCGCCCTCCTCAGCCTCGCTTTCGCCACCGGCGCCTCCGCCGGCGACAAACTTCAGGGCGGCGGCAACGGTCCGGCGACCATCAAATATGTCAAATTGGCAATTTCCGGTCAGAACAAAGGTTGCCCGGACAAGATGGCGCTTATTTCCCGCGCCGAAACCACCGGCCCGATCAATGTCAAATTCCGCTACCGCCAGGCCGGCGGCGGCAAGTCCGGTCTTGTCACCGTCAAGGCCAAGAAGACCCAGAACGGTAAATGGGTTGCCAAGCACGTGCAGGAGTTCACCATCGCCAAAACCACCAACACCAAATACATGGTCGAGGCACAGGTCGGCGCAAAGATGAAGGTGAGCCAATGGGCGCCGGTCAAGAAGAGCTGCCAGTTTGCAGTCGTTCCCGGCCTCATCAACCTGCCCAACAAGGTGCTGTCGGCCAATCTGGCGATCAAGAGCCCGATCACCAATGTCTGCCCAATATCGGCCAAGCTGTCCGCCGCGGTGGTTCAAACCACCAACAAGCCGGTGCAGATCATGATTGCCCGCATCGGCCAGGGCGTCGGCGCGCCGATCATGCTGCAGCCGAAAAAGGCCGCCAATGGCAAATGGGTCGCCGTCTACAAGAAGACTATTCAGATCCTGTCATCGACCAATGCGCAGTACAAAGTGCTGGTCGGCGATGGCCAGGGCGTCACCAGCAACATCGCCCCGCTGAATGCCTCCTGCAAGATTGCTGGTGGCCCCGGTGGACTGCTGCTCGGCGGCTAGTCAAACCACCCGTCCTCAAAGTCCCCGGCGTTTCGCACCCCCACGCCGGGCAAGAGCCCACCGGACAGATCGTTCGGTGGGCTTTGCTGCTTCAAACCGCACCTAAACGGACCGAAATGATGGCGTTAACCTTTTGTTAACGTTTTCCGCCGGCCGCCGCTTACCTGGCCGTTTCGCTGTATAATCCAGCAAGGATTGGGGAAGAGCGGGACAGCTTCATGGGCAAGCGCGCAGCACGCACGGCGACGACAATTGCCGGGAGTATCCTGATCGGGGCCGCCCTCGCCGCTGCAAGCCTTGGCGATAGCGCCGCGGCGCGCGAGCAGGTGGCCTTTGCCGGAAAATACCGCCCCGGCACCATTGTCGTCGATACCAGCGAGCGCCGGCTCTATCTCGTGCAACGCCAGGGCAAGGCGATCCGATATACCGTCGCAGTGGGAAAGGCCGGCAAGGCATGGCAGGGATCGGCTACGATCCGCCGCAAGGCAAAGAACCCAACCTGGGCCGCACCGCAAGATGTGCGCCGGGATTTCCCTTCGCTACCTCCGGTCATTCCGCCCGGCCCACGCAATCCGCTGGGCGTCGCGGCGCTGGTTCTGTCACGGGCCGAATATGCCATCCATGGCACCAACCGTCCCGGATCAATCGGCAAGGCGGTGTCCTATGGCTGCATCCGCATGCATAATCGCGACATCGCAGATTTGTATGCGCGGGTGCGCGTCGGCACGAAAGTTATCGTTCGGCCCTGACAGGTAGTGGCGCAAGGGCGCCCGGCATCGCGCCACCACCGTCTTGATATTTCGCCAGCCCGCACCAGCCCTGGCGCTTCCGCCCCTGATAAGGCCGCACCAACTTATGGCCTAACAGCGCACCGGCCACATCATTGCCTTCGGTCGTGGTCACATCGGCCAGCACCCGCCCGAAATACTTGCCGCCTGAAATGTCGGTAAGCACCACCCGCCCGCTAGCCGTCATCGCCCGCACATAAGCGGTTGCCCGCGCTGCCATACGTTTTTCACGCCCGCAGCGGCTTTTTCTCTCCGGCGCATCAATTCCGCGGACTCGCACCAGAACTTCGATCGTTTGCCCAATCCAGATTTGCGCCTGCACGGCAATTGTGTCGCCATCAACCACTCGTACCACACGGGCCTGCACCGGGCCGGCCAGCACCTGCCGCCGCCCGGCATCGGCCGGATCGGGCAAAAGGGTAAGGCAAACCCCAATAACAATCAGACGTTGTAAAATTAGGAACATATTCCTTCAAATACGCCACGCACACCGCGTGTTCAAGGATTATTTTCCCATACTGCAATTTGCTTTACTTTTGCCGTCCCATTCGCGCCTCTCCTCCATCTCTCCTGTTGAACGGGACCACAGCCATTCCCATGATAAGGAAGACAAGCATGTGCGCAAACGCGCTTGGACGCACGGCGCCACCAATGCGGACGTCAGGAATCGCAAACCGATGAACATGATCAAGACCGCGATGCTGCTCGCCGCCATGACGGCGCTGTTCATGGGATTTGGCTATCTGCTCGGCGGAGCAGGCGGTGCGTTGATCGCCTTTTTCATTGCCGCGGCCATGAACCTGTTTTCCTGGTGGAACGCCGACAAATTGGTCCTGCGCATGCACAATGCGCAAAAACTCGACGCGGCCGCCGGTTCGCACTATTACCGGATCGTCGCCGATCTTGCCGCGCGGGCCGGCTTGCCGATGCCAAACGTCTATGTCATCGACAATCCGCAGCCCAACGCCTTCGCCACCGGGCGCAATCCTGACAACGCCGCTGTCGCCGCCACCACCGGGCTTCTGGAAAGCCTCAGCCGGGAAGAGATCGCTGCCGTCATGGCCCATGAACTGGCCCACATCCAGAACCGCGACACGCTGACCATGACGATCACCGCGACAATTGCCGGCGCCATTTCGATGCTGGCCAATTTCTCGCTGTTTTTCGGCGGTGGGCGCAACAACAACAGCCCGTTTGGTTTCATCGGCATTCTGCTCGCCGCCATCACCGCGCCGCTTGCCGCCATGCTGGTGCAAATGGCAATCAGCCGGACCCGGGAATATTCCGCCGACCGACGTGGCGCGGAAATCTGCGGCAATCCGCTGTGGCTGGCCTCGGCGCTGGGCAAAATCGCCGGCGCGGCGCGGCGCCAGCCGATGATCAGTGCCGAGCGCAATCCGGCCACCGCGCATATGTTTATTGTCAATCCGCTGACCGGGGCGCGCATGGACAATCTGTTTTCCACCCATCCCGACCCGGACAACCGCATTCGCGCCCTGCACGATATGGCCGGTGTGAAGGCCGAAGGCGGCAGTTGGTTCGATGACAATCAACACGATGATCCCCGGATCGGTGCAAGATCCGGGACGAACAGCGGCAAGGCCGGCACCTATCCCGGTCCCTGGTCCGCGAAGACCACCCCGACGACAACCGGGCGCACTGCAGGACGTATCCCCGATACGGCGAAAACCCGCCGTGGGCCCTGGGAATAAATGGCGATGAACAAGCCAACCGGCATGCCGGAAAAGCGCGGCAAACGGCGGCGGCCACGGGATCGTGGAACGCAGGCGCAATCTTCCGCTGCGAACCCGCCCGCAAATCCGCCATCAATCGCCCAATCTGCGGTGTCCATCCAGGGGAAGAACAGGGAAACGGCCAGTGGATTGCCGGCCCGCCGTGCCGCCGCCGCCATCTTGCACAAGATCATCGCCGAGGCGATGCCGCTCGACCCGCTGTTCGATCCCAAAACCGGCCATGCCGGCTTGCGAGCGCTCGAACCCCGCGACCGGCGCCTTGTCCGCGCCATTGTCGGGGCAGCGCTGCGACGGCGCGGCACCATCGAAAACCGCATTGCCGCCTGCCTCAACGGACCGCTGAAGGACAAGACCGGACGCATTGCAACGATCCTGCACGTCGCGGCGGCGCAAATCCTGTTTCTCGACATCCCCGACCACGCGGTGGTCAATTTGGCCGTCGCCAGCACACGGGGCCACGTAAAGACCCGTCATGCCGCCGGGTTGGTCAATGGCGTACTGCGCCGCCTATCACGGGAGGCAAGCGCCAGCGCCGAGCCGGAAAGCCTGTCGGACGACCCGCCCGACGACCCGATGGCCGACACGCCTGCCTGGCTGGCCCGCCGCTGGACGGCCACCTATGGCGCGGAGCAAGCCGCCGCCATCGCCATCGCTCATCGCGATCAACCGCCGCTGGATCTGACAGCCCGTGGCGATCCCGATGCCGTGGCGGCTGAGACCGGCGGCACCCGTCTGCCGACCGATAGCATTCGCCTCAAGGCAGGCGGCGATATTGCCGAACTGCCCGGCTATCAAACCGGCAACTGGTGGGTGCAGGACGCAGCCGCGGCCTTGCCCGTCCGGTTGCTTGGCAATGTCCAAGACAAGTCCATCGCCGACCTGTGTGCCGCGCCAGGCGGCAAGACCGCGCAATTGGCGGCGGCCGGTGCCGTTGTAACCGCGGTGGATGCAGTAGAAAGCCGTGCGACGCGGCTCACCCAAAACCTTGCCCGGCTCAACCTGCAAGCCACAATTGTTACCGCCGATATCATGACGTGGGAGCCGGACGAACCGTTTGACGCAATCTTGCTGGATGCCCCCTGCTCGGCAACCGGCACCATCCGCCGCCATCCTGATATTGCCTGGCTGAAGACCGGGGCTGATATCACCGCGATGGCAAAAATTCAGCGCGCTATGCTGGAGCGCACCGCCACATGGTTGAAGCCCGGCGGTCTGCTGGTCTATTGCTCCTGTTCACTGGAGCCGGAAGAAGGCGAAGATCAGATCGCGGCGTTTCTGGCCAGTCACAACGTTTTCGCCCGCGATCCGGTGATACCCGGCGAATTGGCCGGTCTGGACGGCCTGATCAATGCGGCGGGCGATCTTCGAACCCTGCCCCATTATTCGTTCGGATCACCGGCACTTCAAAAAGGCATGGACGGGTTTTTTGCCGCCCGGTTGCGCCGTGCCTGAAGTTGAATTCCGGCCGGGGTTTTCCCCGCTCGGCCCCTGCATCACCCTTTCCACCAATGCGGTGCTTGCCATCACCTGAAAACCGCGATAGGCGCGTCACATGTCGACCCTTGCCACCGGCGACCGGATCCGCCTCAGCCTGAGCCAGTCCCTGCGGGGCACGCGTCGCGTGTGCCTTGGCGTTGTCGCAGGCCCATTGAGTGCGTGGCGATCAATGCGCAGTGGCGACAGCCGGTTGTTGATTGCTTCCCCGGATATGCGCACCGCCGATCCGACGATCGCGCTCGATATCTACAATGGCCGGTTCGTTCTGGCCGGACAGTCCGTCGAGACCGGCGGCACGCCGCCGTTCCGCCTGTCGCCGCCATCGGAAGACTGGGAGCGGGCGCTGCACGAATTTGGCTGGCTGCGCCATCTGCGTGCCGCCGAGACCGATGTTGCTCGAAAAAACGCCCAGGCCCTGGTCGGCGATTGGATGAAGTTCCACCGCCGCCCGACCGGTATAGCATGGGCGCCGGAGGTCACCGCCCGCCGGGTGTTGTCGTTCCTCGCCCAGTCGGCCATCGTCCTTCAGGATGCCGATCACGAATATTATACAAAATTCATCCGCTCGCTGATCCGGCAAGGCGCCTATCTGCGCACCAATTTTTTGTCAGTCGAACCCGGCTTGCCGCGCCTGCGCACCGCGGTCGCCATTGCCTCCATCGGCCTGTCCCTGTCCCGCCAGGATGATCTGGCGCGGTTTGGCCTCGACCGTCTCGACCGTGAACTGTCAGCCCAGATCCTGCCCGATGGCGGGCATGTTTCCCGCAATCCGGCGGCGCTGATCGAGGCGCTGATTGACCTTTTACCCCTGCGCCAGGCGCTGATCGCCCGTGGCCAGTCACCGTCGGGCATCCTTATCAGCGCCATCGACCGGATGATGCCGATGTTGCGCTTCTTCCGTCATGGCGACGGTTCCTTTGCCCATTTCAACGGCATGGCGACCTCGGCAACTGACACGGTGGCGACGATCCTTGCCTATGACGAGACATTGGGCACGCCGGTCGCCAGCGCCAGTTACTCCGGCTATGAACGCATGGAGGCGGCGGGCAGCGTTGTACTGGTCGATGCCGGACCACCGCCACTGGCATCGGTCAGCGCCAGTGCCCACGCCGGTACCTTGTCGTTTGAATTTTCCGTCCGCAATCACCGCATGATCATCAATTGCGGTGCCCCGGCGCGCCGGCACAGTGCCCTTCGCTATGCGGCGCGCCAAACCAATGCCCACTCCACCGCCGTTGTCGATGATATGTCATCATCCCTGTTCGCGGAGCCTGATTCCGATGCCCCGCTCCTGCCTGGCCCCTCATCGGTCCCCGGCGACCGGCGCAATCTGGAAGAAGGCGCCATCCATCTGGAACTGGCCCATGACGGCTATTTGCGCGAGACCGGCATCATTCACGAGCGCGACCTGACCCTGACCGGCGACGGCGAGGCGCTGTTTGGAACCGACCGGTTCGCCGGTACAATGATCCAGCCCGGCCATACCTATGCCATCCGCTTTCATCTCGATCCCGGTGTCCGCCTGATCGTGACCGAGGACGACCGGTCGCTGGATCTGGAACTGCCCGATGGCAGTGTCTGGCGGTTCCAGGCCAATTGCCCGGTCACATGGAATGAAAGTATCTGCCTTTCCGATGTCTATGGCAGCCGCCAGACATCGCAGATCGTGCTAGCCGGCGCCGTTGAGGATCAGGCAAGTGTGGACTGGCATATTTTCCGTACTACCTGACACTTTGCCTGCCGATGCCGACATGTTAGCCCCGCACCAGATCTCGCATGCAATTTCCGCATCGAAAACCCAGGATTAGCCATGACCGCCTTGCAGGCCAAAGCCGATGCCGGCCCGGACACCGCCCCGATCCGTCGCGCCCTCCTGTCCGTCTTCGATAAGACCGGCATCGTCGAACTTGGCCGGCAACTGGCCAGCGCCGGCGTCGAACTGATCTCAACCGGCGGCACCGCGCGCGCCTTGCGTGATGCAGGTCTCGCGGTCACCGATGTCTCGGCAGTCACAGGATTTCCCGAAATCATGGACGGGCGCGTCAAAACCCTGCATCCGGCCATCCATGGCGGCCTGCTCGGTCTGCGCGGCGATGCCAGTCACCAGGCGGCCATGCGCGAACACGGCATTGCCGGCATCGATCTGCTGGTCGCCAATCTTTATCCGTTTGAACAGGTTGCCGAAGCGCAGAACGATCCGGCGACGATTATCGAGAATATCGATATCGGCGGACCGGCGATGATCCGCGCCGCAGCCAAAAACGCCGCCTGGGTCACAGTGCTGGTTGATCCGGCGGACAATAACAAAGTTGCAGAAGCCATCACCAAGGGCGGCATTGGCCGGGAATTGCGCCGGCGTCTGGCGGCCAAGGCCTATGCCCGCACGGCGGCCTATGATCAGGCCATAGCCAGCTGGTACGCTGGAATTCTGGGTGATGGCGAAACAGAAACAGCAGCTGATTCTAAAACCCTGCCGGAAACCCTGACCATTTCGGCCAAGCGCCTCGCCAATCTGCGCTACGGCGAAAATCCCCATCAAAGCGCCGCCCTCTATGCCGGCCCGGAAAACCGGCCGGGTGTTGCGACCGCGCAGACCATTCAGGGCAAGCCGCTGTCATTCAACAATATCAACGATGCCGATGCGGCGTTCGAACTGGTGGCAGAATTTGGTTCAGACGGACCGCCGGCAATTGCCATCATCAAACACGCCAATCCGTGCGGTGTCGCCACGGGATCGGATCTCGCCGAAGCCCATGCGCTGGCCCTGCGTTGCGACCCGGTCTCGGCCTTTGGCGGCGTGGTCGCGACCAACCGGCCTCTCGACAAGGCTACGGCAGAGGCGATCACAGCCCTGTTCACCGAGGTTGTAATTGCACCGGACGCCGACGCTAGCGCCCGCGCTGTCTTTGCCGGCAAGCCCAATCTGCGGCTGCTCCTGACCGGGACCATGCCACTGGCAGACCGCCCCGGCCTGCAGATTCGCACCGTCGCTTCAGGATATCTGATGCAGAGCCATGACACTGGAAACACTGGCGTCGATGACCTCACGGTCGTCACAGCCCGTGCGCCGACCGACGAGGAAATGCGCGATCTGCTGTTTGCCTTCACCGTTGGCAAGCACGTCAAATCCAACACCATCGTTTATGCAAAAAACGGCGCCACGGTGGGCATTGGCGCCGGTCAGATGAGCCGCGTCGATGCCGCCCGCATCGCCGCAAGTAAGGCGCGTGAGGCGGCAGAGGCCGCCGGGATCACCGAACCGCTAACCATCGGCTCGGTAGTTGCCTCGGACGCCTTTTTTCCATTCGCCGACGGGCTGCTTGTAACCGCTGAAGCAGGCGCAACCGCCATCATCCAGCCCGGCGGCTCGGTGCGCGACGATGAAGTGATTGCAGCCGCAAACAAGGCCGGGCTGGCCATGGTCTTCACCGGGATGCGCCACTTCCGGCATTAGCGAGACTGGTCAAAGTGCCGCCATCTCACCTGGATCGGCGGCCGGACTTAATTGGCCATGCGTGCTGCCAGTTCGCTCATCATTCCGGCCGCAACGGTCGCCCGGGCAATGCTCGACCGGCCATCGGACAACAGCGCCTCCACCTGGGTAGCGGCATCGGCCAGATGGCGTCCCTGTTTGCTTTCCCAGGCGGGCAGATCCGGAGCGGCTTTTTTTGCAACAAGCAGGCTCTCACTCAATTGCCGCTGCGACAGCGCCAGGCTGTTGCGGGCCTTCTCCACTGCAAGTTGCTCGTAGTAACCGCTCGAATCCACCGCCTGCATCATGGCGTCGATACGCCCGAACTGGAACCGGTCGGTCACGGCACAATAAGCCGCCGCTGCATCGGCCAGGGTCCGTTTGGTCTTGTCGGCGATCACGATAATATCCGTTGCCGCGGCGAAAGTTGGCAGCATCGCCAGATTGCTTGCCAGCGCTGCCGGAACCTTGCCCGCTTTCAGCCGTTCTTCCAGTGTCTTTATTCTGTCGGTGGTGAAGCTGGGCAACAGGCCGGGCAGGATCGTCCGCAATTCCTTCAGACCGGCTCGATAGTGATCAACCAGATCGCCCAGGCCGCCGGACAGATCAAGATTGTTCAGTGCCCAGCCCATCCGGTCGATCTGCACATATTGCGCGATCCGGTACAGTTCCAGCTGCAAGGTACCGCTGATCTTGTTGTCCAGATCGTCGATCGCCTTGTTGAGTTCCTTGATGCTGAAGCTGTCGCGCATGGCGGCGAACGCACGGGTCAGCAGCGCCGCCGGATTGTCCGCGCCGCCGGCAAAGCGCACCAAAATGGTTGGCCCGCACCGGTTGATCAGCGCATTGGCCAATTGCGTGGCGATAATCTCACGGCGCAGCCGATGCCCTTCGATATCGCCGGCATATTTCTTGCGCATGGTCGCTGGGAAATAGTTCAAGAGCTCGTTGAACAAATACGGGTCATCGGGCACATCGCTGGCAATCAATTGGTCGAAAGCGACGATCTTGCCATAGGCAAGCAGCACGCCAAGTTCGGGCCGGGTCAGGGGTTCACGCGCCGACAGGCGCTCGTCCATCGCCAGATCGTCCGGCAGGTATTCCACTTCCCGATCCAACTGACCGGCGCTTTCCAGTGTCTGCATCAAGCGCAACTGGTCCGGCATGCCGGCTATCTGCCGCCGTGCCGCCAGCGAGATGGCCAGCGTCTGCTGGTAGTTGTTGTAAAGGACCAGATCGGCCACTTCCTCCGTCATCTTCTTCAGGAGCGTATTGCGCGCACCCATTTTCAGCCGGCCACTGCGCAACACTGGTTGCAGGGCGACCTTGATATTGACCTCGACATCGGACGAATTGACACCGCCGGAATTATCGATCGCATCGGAATTGCAACACCCGCCGGCAAGGCCATAGGCAATCCGGGCATGTTGCGTCATGCCGAGATTGGCACCCTCACCGATTACCTTGACTTTCAGTTCGTTGGTGGTGATGCGAATGGCATCATTGGCCTTGTCGCCGGCGTCCAGATCGCTCTCATGGGGCGCGCGGATATAGGTGCCAATCCCGCCGAACCACAACAAGTCGGCCTCCAGCTTCAGGATGGCCTGAATGATTTCCGTCGGCCGCACTGACTTCTTGCTGATCCCGAGCAGTTTGCGCATGTCCGCCGAAAGGGGGACCTGCTTGTCCTGCCGTGAAAATATCCCGCCGCCCTTGGAAATCAGCTTGCGGTTATAGTCCTGCCAGCTAGACCGGCCGACATTGAACAACCGATTGCGTTCTTTCCAGCTTGAGGCCGGGTCAGGATCCGGGTCGATGAAGATATCGCGATGGTCAAAGGCCGCGACCAGTTTTGTCGCCTTCGACAACAACATGCCATTGCCGAAGACATCGCCGGACATGTCGCCAACCCCGATGGCCGTGAACGGCTCGCGCTGGATATCCCGGTCCATCTCACGGAAATGGCGTTTGACCGCCTCCCACGCCCCGCGCGCGGTGATCCCCATGACCTTGTGGTCATACCCGGCCGAACCGCCCGATGCGAAGGCATCGCCGAGCCAGAATCCCTGCCGTTCCGAGATTGCATTGGCGGTGTCGGAAAACGTCGCCGTCCCCTTGTCGGCCGCCACCACCAGATAGGGATCGTCGCCATCCTGCCGCACCACGCCTTCAGGCGGCACCACCGTATCGCCATCCAGATTATCGGTCATGGCAAGAAGCCGGCTGACAAAGACGATATACGCCTGTCGTCCGGTCTCGAATACCGCATCCCGGCTGCCACCAACCGGCAGTTTCTTGGGAAAGAAGCCGCCCTTGGCGCCGACCGGCACGATGACCGCGTTCTTGACCTGTTGCGCCTTGACGAGACCCAGAACCTCGACCCGGAAATCTTGCGGCCGGTCCGACCAGCGCAGCCCACCACGGGCAACCGCACCGAACCGCATATGGATGCCATCGACCTGCGGTGAATGGACATAAATCTCCCGGAAAGGCCGGGGCGGGACAACGAACGACAGCGCGCCGGGGTCCAGTTTGATGCTGATCGCCGGTGACGCGATCCCGTCGGCTGTCGCCATGAAGAAATCGGTCCGCTGGGTCGCCAGGATCACATCGCGGAAGGCCCGCAAGATGGTGTCGTCATCAAGGCCGACCACATCATCGAGCGCCGTCACCAGCCCCTTGTCGATCCGCGCCTGTTCCTGCTCGCGGTTGCCGCCATCCAGTTGAAAGCGGGCGATGAACAGCGCCACCAGGCCAGCGGCAATATCGGAATAACGAACCAGTGCATCGGCAAGGTAGTCGGGCGAATACGGCACCTGCGCCTGGCGCAAATAGCCGCCGATTGTGCGCAATAGCGCCGCCTCTCGCCAGGACAGGCCGGCAGCGAGCACCAGCATGTTGAACTGGTCATCCTCGCCCCTGCCGCTCCAAACCGCGTGAACCGTGCCTTCAAGGCGCGCTGAAATCGCATCGAAATCCACATCCAGATCGGCATCGGCCTCCAGCGTCATGTCGTGCAGATAAAGCGGTTCGGCTTCCACCGGCTGGATCCGATAGGTGCGTTCATTGATGACATGAAATCCGAGATTTTCCAGAAGCGGTACCCGCTGCGACAACGGGATCGGCGTTTCCACATGATGAAAACGCAAGCGGATTTGTTTCTCCCGCATATCGGGCGTACGCAGGAAACGTACAGCGACGGCTTCATCACCGGCCAGCGTCTCCGCCACCTGAATATCATCAAGGGCATCGGCCGCCGGATAATTGGCCCGGAAATCAGATGCAAACGCAGCGCCATAGACATCAAGAATCCGCACGGCGGCTTCTGGCTCATATTTGTCCGCAACACTGTCATACAAATCATCGGCCCAGGTGCGGATGATCGCGTGAATATTGTCTTCGATTTCTACCTGCGCCGGTTCCGGTCCGGCACCCGGATTGCGTCCGACAATCAGATGGACACGGGCAAGCGAACCCTCGGGAAACTCCGGATAATAGGCCGATATGCGCCCATCATAGGCCTTGGCAAGCATCAGGCCGATCCGCTCGCGAACCCCCGAGTTATAGCGGTCGCGGGGAACGTAAACCAACACCGAGACAAACCGGTCAAACCGGTCACGCCGGCAGATTGCCCGCACCCGCGGATGTTCGTGCAACCGCAGGATCGCCAACGCGGCTTCGGTCAGGCTCTTTTCGTCAGCCTGATACAGCTCTGTGCGCGGATAGCCTTCCAGAATATTCAAAAGTGCCTTGCCGGAATGACCGGTCGGATCAAAGCCAGCCGTGTTTATGATACCGTCGACCTTGCGGCGAATGAACGGTATGCGCTGGACCGAGCGGGTAAAGGCAGTGGACGTAAACAGCCCGACAATCCGCAACTCGCCGGCGACCTTGTCATCGGCATCGAACAGTTTGACGCCGATATATTCCATATAATCCCGGCGATGAACACGGGCGCGGACATTGGCCTTGGTGATAATCAGCGGTTCCGGCCGCAGCAGAAAATCCCGCACTTCCGGTGTCATCGTCACCAGTTCGTTGCCACGGCGCAATATCTTTACGTCGGGATCGCGCAGGATGCCCAGACCTTCGGTGCCGACATTGTCGACCAGGCTGTCCGCCGCCAGGCCCTGATACGAAAACACCCGCATCCCCATGAAAGTGAAATTGTCTTCTTCAAGCCATTTCAGGAACGCGACAGCCTCGGCCATGGTATCGGATGGCAGGGAAAGCGGTGGATTGTTGGAGTAGGCGGAAATCGCCTCGGACAGCCGGGTGCGCATCGCCTTCCAGTCATCCGTGACCAGATGGATATCGGAAATCAGCCTCTGCAACCGGTCGGCAAGGCCGGATCGTGCGGCCGGATCAGACAGCGCATCGACATGGACGTGAATATAGCTCTCCCGTGCCATGCCACTCGGTGCACCGGTGCCAACCGGCACAAAGCGCTCCAGTTTGCCCTTGCGATCGCGGCTGACATCAAAAATCGGATGAACGACAAAACGGATATGCGATCCCGCCGCCTGAATTTCGCCAAGCACCGAGTCCAGCAGGAACGGACGGTTGCCGCACAACAGATCGATCGACGTCACCAGGTTGCCATTGCCGTCTTCGATATTTTCGACATTGACGATCCGCTTTTTGGCCGGGCGCTTGCCAAAATTCCCGAAAGCGCGGCTGGCAATTTCCGCCAGTGCTGCCGGTGAATAGCCGGCAACGTCTTCGGCGGCGCCGCCGCTGAAGAACATTTTTGTGAAGGTTCGCAGGCGATCGCTGTTCGGTTTGCCGCCCAGCAATTTGCTGACTGCGGCCAGCCGGCGTTTCTTTTCTGCGTCCAAATTGCCCGCCATGATCACCTCCCACACATAGTGTCTGTGCGGTGATGATCACATTTTGCTGGCAACTTGCACAAGATGCCAAAATATAGACATTCCGTATTTTTCAGGCGGAAATATTACCCAGGCGCCGGGGCCCATCGCCTGTATCCCGATCGGCCTTTCGCATTCGTTCGCTCGCTGACTTCAACTGGCCGCAGGCCGCGAAAATATCGCGCCCTCGCGGCGTACGGATCGGCGAGGCATAGCCGGCCCGGTTGACGATATCGGCGAAGGTTTCAATCCGCTCCCAGTCGGAACATTCGTAAGGAGAACCCGGCCAGGGATTGAACGGAATGAGGTTGATCTTTGCCGGAATGCCGCCGATCAGCCGCACAAGGTCGCGCGCCTCGGCCAGCGAATCGTTGATGTCCTTCAACATCACATATTCAAACGTGATGCGCTTTGCATTGGTCACGCCCGGATAGGCGCGGCAGGCATCCAGTAATTCGGCCAGTGGATATTTTTTATTGATCGGAATTAGCACGTCACGCAAGTCGTCCCGCACCGCGTGAAGCGAGATCGCCAGCATGCAGCCAATTTCCGCTCCGGTCCGCTCAATGCCCGGAACGACCCCGGAGGTCGACAGCGTGATCCGCCGCTTGGACAGGCTCAGGCCTTCCCCGTCGGCCGCGATCAGCAGGCCGTCGCGAACATTGTCGAAATTATAGAGCGGCTCGCCCATCCCCATCATGACAACATTGGTCACAAGCCGTCCCTCGGACGGTACCGCAGCGCCATCGGGTGTCGCCGCTTCAGGGAAATCACCAAGCCGGTCGCGGGCCACCAATATCTGGCCAACGATTTCTTCCGCCGTAAGATTGCGCACCATGCGCTGGGTACCGGTATGGCAAAATGTGCAAGTGAGCGTGCAACCGACCTGGCTCGACACACACAGCGTGCCACGCCCCTCTTCGGGAATATAAACCGTCTCCACTTCGACCGGTCGGCCCGCACCACGCGGCGGAAACCGCAGCAGCCATTTTCGCGTTCCGTCCACCGATATCTGTTCGCTGACGATCTCCGGGCGCCGCAACGAAAATTGCCCGGCAAGCGCCGTGCGCAGATCCTTGGAGACATTCGACATGGCGGCAAAATCATCGACGCCGTGCACATAAATCCAGCGCCACATCTGCTGAACGCGCATCCGCACTTGCCGGTCCGGCACCCCGGCCTCGCGAAGCGCCGCGCCCATCGCCTCACGGTCAAGCCCGATCAGGGATGGCGCACTAGTATCCTCGGTAGTCGGCGCGGCCGAAGCCGCGGCGCTGTTGTCATCAAGGTTCAGGATTGTCATCGCCGGGTCTTATCATGCCGTGCCCCGGCGGCAAATCGAAACAACACCATGGGGGCCGCATATACTGGCCTGCGGTCAGGCAATCGCTCGCGTAAGTGAGCGCCCGGCAATTCCAAATTTGGATCAACCGGAAATCCGCAATCAACCGGCCAAATTAGCGCCGAGGAGCCCGCTAAAGCGGTCTAGTTGCACTCTGAGATGATCTTGTTGGCCGCCGCCGTCACCCCCGACAGCGACATCCGGTACGTGGTTTTGTTGCCACGCCGCGACGTGCCCGTAATCGTCATGTCGGTTCCCGCCTTCATGGCCGCCAGCAGATTGCTTTCTTCCGCTTCGTTCAACAGCCAAGCGCTGTCGGCCTGGGTGAACATCGTGAACAGCGTACCGCCGATATTGACCGAAACCGTGGAGTTTTCCTGAAACGGATAGCCGACGACAAAATTGGATTCGTTGATGATGTTTTCGCCCGGGCTCTTGCGGATGAAGAACGACACATCCCCGTGGCGCAGGGATTCCGGCTTCAGCGATTTCGGCGTCGAATGGATATAGCAGATCTTGCCGCCATTGTTGGTGTAGGTGTAGGCCGCCCAGTCGTTGAACTGCCCAAGCAATTTCGGCGACTGGGCAACAGCGGCTGTTGTTGCCAGTGTAGATGCAAGAATCATCGCGCCTGCGGCGGCAGCTGCGGATTTCCAAATTTTCATCGTGTGGTCAACTCTTGGTCGGTCTGTCCCATGCGTCGCCGGCCGGACTTCGACCAGACGCATCTGATAGGATCAGATTTCGCGTTTTTCAGTTACCAAACCATGAACAATCGAACGATAATTCGCAAGTTCATGACAATGCGCCCACCACATTATCCAATTTTTCTGTCAATAATGGCAATATTTTGGCAGCGGGCAGCCGGTAAAATACCTGTCACGCAGCCGGATTATGGTCATCATCGGCCAAAGCCTGCCGCGCCGCCTGCCGGTGGATGTCGGTGATCGACGATCGCGCCGCCGCCAGCGCCGCGGCCAAAATCGTTGCATCATCCAGAAAACCGACACCAAGTATGAAATCCGGCACCACATCGAATGGCGAGACAAAATAGATCAGCGCGCCCAATAGTGTCAGCCGGGTGCGCGTCGGCGTCTGGGAATCGAGCATCGCATAATAGGCCGCCACAACTTCGTTCATGAAAGGGATTGAGCGAAGTGCCTTCTTTACAGTCGGCCAGAATTTCGCCCGGACCTTGGCCTCGCGGGCATAGATTTCGTCCGGTGTCAGGATTTCCACATCGGGCGCAGATTTCATCATATTTGCCTCCATCTTCAAGATGGTGAGTGAAATTCGCTCTGACAAGGCAATCATTACTGCAGGGTTGTGTTGACTCACTTGACTCTTGGCCATGTAAATTAGAACATATCATGAACATATGCAATGGAAACCGGACCGACACTAGTGCCCGACCGCAATCCCTATCATCGCCACAGTCACTTCCTGTCTGGCGGCCTGCCGGAAAAAGACACAGCCAGCCGCCCGCGCGCCAAAACCAACACTGTCACCTCGTTTCCGGCAAAAAAGGCCGGGCAAGACACGCCAGGTAGCCCTGACAAAGCCGCCACGTCGCGCCCGGCGGACAAAACAACCATGCCTCATGTCGAACTGCTCGCCGCCTCCAATTTTTCGTTTCTGACCGGCGCCTCCCACCCTGAAGAGATCGCTGTCGCCACCAAGACGCTGGGTTTGAAGGGTTTTTCCATCTGCGACCGCAACACGCTGGCCGGCATCGTCCGCGGCCATATCGCTGCAAAGACCGCCGGCATCGCCTATGCCCCCGGTTGCCGGCTGAGCTTTACCGACAACACCCCCGACATCGCCGTATGGCCCCGCGACCGTGCCGCCTATGGCCGTCTGTGCCGGCTTTTGACCATCGGCAATCTGCGCGCCAAAAAGGGCGAATGCCACCTCGCCATGACTGACTTGCTGGAATGGCGCAAGGGTCTGGAAATCGCCGTCCTGCCCGGCCCGGCGCTGGCCGATCTGGCTGACCCGGCACTGGCGCAAACCCTTGCCGCGCTCACTGGCCTATCGGATTCTGGCCCATCACATTGCCAAGCCACAGCGATCCATATCGGGCTTGTCTGCCGGTTCGATGGCAACGATCGCCGCCGGTTCGCCGAACTGCGTGCCCTGTCGAACCGAGCCGGCGTCCCTTTGATTGCGCTAAGCGACACCCTCGCCCATACACCCGACCGCCGGCCGTTGCAGCATGTGCTCACCTGCATCCGCGAACACGTAACCCTCGATGAAGCCGGTTATCGCCTCACCGCCAATGCCGAACGTCACCTGAAACCGCCAGCCGAAACCGCCCGTCTTTTTCGCGGCTATGAAGACGCCATGGCGCAGGCCATGCGCCTGTTTGACCGCCTGACCTTTTCCCTCGACGAATTGCGCTACGAATACCCTGAAGAATCCACCGGTCAGAGCGCCACCCCCCAGGCCGAATTGGAGCGGCTTTCCTGGCTTGGCGCGGCGCAGCGTTATCCGCCGCAAACCTTTCCCGACGGCATTCCCGACAAGGTGAAAAAAGCGATCGACTATGAACTGAACCTCATCGCCGAACTGCAATACGCCCCCTATTTCCTCACCGTCTGGGACATTGTCCGCTTTGCCCGCTCCCGCGGCATCCTGTGTCAGGGCCGGGGATCTGCCGCCAATTCCACCATCTGCTTCTGTCTGGGGATCACCGAGGTCGATCCCGACCGGACCGAACTGCTGTTTGAGCGCTTCATATCGGCTGAACGCCGCGAACCGCCCGACATCGACGTTGATTTCGAGCACGCCCGCCGCGAGGAGGTGATCCAGTATGTCTACGACAAATATGGCCGCAACCGCGCCGGCATTGCCGCCACCATCATCACCTATCGCGCCCGCTCCGCCGCCCGCCAGGTCGGCAAGGCCTTCGGCCTGTCGGGCGATGCCGTCTCGGCCCTGTCGGCCAATATCTGGGGCTGGTCCTCGTCCGGTCTGGCCAGCGACGACGCCCGCCGCGCCGGCCTTGATCCGCACGACAACCGCATCGAAAAGGTGCTGGCGCTGACCAGGGAAATTAGCGGCTTTCCCCGCCACCTGTCCCAGCATGTTGGCGGCTTTGTCATCACCCGTGGCCGGCTCGATGAAGTCGTGCCGGTGATGAACGGCGCCATGGACGATCGCACCCATATCGAATGGGATAAGGACGATCTGGATGCGCTGGGCATGCTCAAGATCGACATTCTGGCGCTCGGCATGTTGACCTGCATGAAGAAGACCCTGGACCTGTTGGAGACCCATTACGGCAAGCAACTGACCCTGGCCTCGATCCCCGCAGAAGATCCGCAAGTTTACGACATGATCTGCCGCGCCGACACGCTCGGCGTCTTCCAGATCGAAAGCCGCGCCCAGATGACCATGCTGCCGCGCCTGCGCCCGCGCTGCTTTTATGATCTGGTAATCGAGGTTGCCATCGTTCGCCCCGGCCCGATCCAGGGCGACATGGTCCATCCTTTTCTGCGCCGCCGGCAAGGCCTTGAGACGGTCGCCTATCCCGCCCCGGCACCGGAGCACGGGCCGCCCGACGAACTTGAAAAGGTGCTCGGCCGCACCCTTGGCGTACCGCTGTTTCAGGAACAGGCCATGAAGATCGCCATCGTCGCTGCCGGATTTGCCCCCGCCGAAGCCGATCGCCTGCGCCGCGCCATGGCCACTTTCCGCCGCGTCGGCACCATCCACACCTTCCACCAAAAGATGGTCAAGGGCATGACGGAGCGCGGCTACGACGCCGATTTTGCCGACCGCTGTTTCCGCCAGATCGAGGGCTTTGGCGAATATGGCTTTCCCGAAAGCCATGCCGCCAGTTTCGCCCTTTTGGTCTATTCCTCCTGCTGGATGAAGTGCCACTATCCGGACGTGTTTCTCACCGCCATGCTCAACGCCCAGCCGCTGGGCTTTTACGCCCCGGCCCAACTGGTCCGCGACGCAAGCGAACACGGCGTTGACGTGCGCGCCGTCGACATCAACCACTCGGACTGGGACGCAACACTGGAATCACAGGACCCACCTCACAAGCAATCCATCCACAGGCGTCATAACGAACAGGCGCGTTCAATCCACACCACCCATGCGGTGCGCCTGGGTCTGCGCCAGATCAAGGGCCTGAAAGAGGTCGATGCCGAACGGCTGGTCGCCGCCCGCCGTCACCCATATCGCGACATCCGCGACGTCTGGCTGCGCTCCGGCCTCACCCGCGCCGCGCTGGAACGGTTGGCCGAGGCCGACGCCTTTCGTTCCATTGGCCTGGATCGACGTGAAGCCCTGTGGCAGGTGCGGGCGCTGAATGAGGCGGGCGCGGCCGAACGCCTGCCATTATTCGGTGACCAACCCGATAGCGCCGCCAACGAGCCATCCGTCACCCTGCCCGCCATGCCGGCTGGCGAGCATGTGGTCAATGATTACCGCACCCTGGCCCTGTCGCTGAAGGCCCACCCGGTGTCGTTTGTGCGGGCACAGCTTGCCCGCCGCCGCATCATCGACTGCGCGCAGCTTTCCGACCTGCCATCGGGCCGCCATGTCACCATCGCCGGGCTGGTGCTGGTCCGCCAGCGCCCCGGCACCGCCAAGGGCGTGATTTTTGAAACGCTGGAGGACGAAAGCGGCATCGCCAATGTCATCATCTGGCCGAAAGTCTTTGAGCGCTACCGCACCATCGTCATGGGCAGCCGCTTTGTTGCCGTCTCGGGCAAGGTACAATCCGAACAGGGCGTGATTCACGTCATCGCCAACCGTCTGGAGGACATGACGCCACTTCTGGCGTTGCTGTCAGACGATACGCCGTTCCGTATCCGCAAGGCGCACGTCGGACAGGGCCATGCGCCAGTCGGGCCATCAAACAATCTCGGCAATCACGGCCTCGCCCGCGCCGACGAGGTGCGCGCCCCGGTCGTCGAGCACCGGCAAGCAACAAAACCGGGCTCACGCCTCGTTCGCCTGCTGAACGAAGCGTCGGAATTGAAGGCCGACATCCGCCGGCTGGCCCGCCAGGCCGACAAGGCCAGCCAGGTCATGCCCCGTGGCCGAAATTTTCATTAAGCGAGGACCGAAAAGTGGGAACCGGTTTTCGGATCGACTCCGAGCGTCAGCAGAGCGCGCGCTCCAAAAAGTGAGTACCGGTTTTTGGACAAGGCGAAGCGCAAACAAAGCGCGCCCCGGAAAGTGGAAACCGGTTTCCGGACAAGGCGAAGCGCAACAAAAGCGAGGACCGAAAAGTGTGCAGCGGTTTTCGGATCGGCTCCGAGCGCAATAAAAAAGGCGCGGGCTGTTTCCAGCCCGCGCCTCAATTCGCAAACACCAGAACGATTAGCGGCTGACCCGCAAATTCGACAGGGAATCGCCGATCGTACTGAACACGCTGCTCAAGTCTGCGCCGTCCGCAGCGTTGAAGTAAAAGTCAGACTGCGTCGCACAATTGCGCATCAGCGTCTTGGAACCGGACGACACACCGCTGCCGAATGTGATCGTGTAGACATTGATATCAACATTCTTCATCGACGAGCACACTGCCGAAAGGCGGCTATTCATCTGAGAAACAGCGCCGGACGAACTCGTCGTACCAAGCCTGCCCTGAGACAACGTGCCGTATCCCGTATAGTTTGAGGAAGGCATCGTATTATCACCATCAGTCATAACGACGATCGCCTTGTTCATATTGGTCGTGCCGTAGTCCAGCGGCAGACTATCGGCGTCCATAGTGCCGCCCCACAGACCGCGCCAGTTCGGCGACAGCATCCGCCAACCCCAAACCGCACCGAGATTGATGTGCGTATTGCCTGTGGCAGTCATTGCACTGATCGCAGTACTCGCCGTGCTTTTCGATGGCGTCATTGGCGTGACTTCCACCGGGCATTTCTTGTTCGGCCCACGGCTCGCATTCAATGGCGTCCGGTATCCGGTCACCGGCGTCGAACCACCGCCACCACCGCCGCTATAATGACCGACCGGGATCACGTCACCGTTGGCATTACCCCAATCCGGGCCGAAATAATCCGGGCCAAACAAATCGTTTTCCACATAGTAAGTGTATTTCCAGTCATTGCTCCCGACATCATCAGCCCAATAATAGGGTGCGAAACGTTCCGCCGCCGGGAGATTATCGGTTACATCACGATTCGGCGTACCGGTGCGCGCTTCAACGCAACCAGCCCAGCTTGTCGGACCCCAATCCACCAGGTTGAGCGAGTTCGGCACCAGCCACGACGCGTGGGACGGGCCGACATTGACTGCCTGGGAAAACGGAACAACGCCGACATACAACTCGTCGCCGGAATCATTGTCGCCAAAAATTATATCAAGCAGTTCATTTGCTGCCGATTTGAGGTCGGTGAGCTTCGAACCGCTCATCGAACCAGTGTTGTCAAGCACCAGAACCAGTTCCAGACCACCGATGGCCCGGGTAACCTCGGACACCGCATTGACGCTTATGATCGGTGTACCGAACAGTTGCATGAATGCCGTTGGTAACGTTGCTGTCGCGGAAACCGTGATGGTTTTCTCGTCCGAACTCACCGTTGTCACGATGTTGGATATCGTCGCGTCGACATAACCATCGGGGAAGTTGGCGTGGACAAACTTCTCCACTTCCCCCTGGACATCGCTGGAATTGAGCTTTGCGCCTGCTGCAAGGCCGGCCGCATCCAGCGTGTTCAAAAGTTTGGATTCCACCATCTGGCCGCGGCCAATATCGATGGCCATGCCCATCATGCCGATCATGACCATGAACGCCAGACCGATCAGCGGCAGCACACCGCCCTGCTCCGACCGGGCAAGGCGCGTGAGGAATTTCATGTATCTCGCCATCTTAACTTACTCCTGTCAGCAGCCGGGCGCGGTGGTCAACTGACCCAGCCGCGGACGAAACATTGCAGTTTTGTAGAGATCGAGCTTCTGGATATTTATCCAGGTGATTATCGGCTCGTAGGTGTAGAAAATTTCCGAGACAATGACATTGTCGCCGTCGTCAAGGATCAAGTCGCCAGGTAACTCCGCTTTGGCGGTCGAATTAATCACCCCGACATGGCTGGTTGCAGATAGCGAACCGCCACCGGCACATTGCCAGCGCACCAGCTGGTCGTTGTCATTGGGATCCTTGTGGATAGACGTCAGGATCATGGTGCCATTGGTGTCGAATGATTCATACGGATTCATCAACTCGGCCGATGCATTCATCACGATCGCCACGTCCGCCGATGTCAGCAGCTCATACTGCGAGATCACATCAGCCACGGCATAAGCCATCTTCTCCACTTTCTGATGGGTGAGGATGTAGCGGCCCATTTCCGTTCCACCCAAAAGTAGGAAAAACAGAATGGGCGAGGCAAGCGCCATTTCGACCGCCGCGATGCCACGCTGATCGTCCTTGAGACGTCGCAGCATATTCATGAACCTGTTCATGTCATTGTCCTCGTTGATCTGGACCGGAAATGCCGATCAGAAGGGCTCGTTTTTCACGACCGCGCGGGCGGTAATGTTAACGATGCCGTCTTCACCGATGACCGACGCGACCAGCGGCGTGAACAAGCGCCAGGGGTAGGTGACGGTGTAGACGACCACCTCGCCGGTGTTGCCAGCGCCGCCAGCACCCTGGTCAGCGTCCCACCCGCCATTGCCGTTCACATCGGTAAAATTCTCGCCGAAATCCCACTCGCCATTACCGTTGGCATCGACCCAGGGCTCCGGCTGTCCGATATTGTCGTAGTTGCCATACGAACTGTTCGTCATGTTCAGGCTGTCGATCGACAGCCGTTCGGTATCGAAAAGCAGTGACGCCCGCTCTTCCAGCGCGTCGCGGATGGTTTCTTCCTGGGTTTTGTTGTCGGCGACATAGCCGATGCGGCCTGTACGCGATGCCAGATAGGTCGCGCTTTCCAGAATATTTCGCGCTGACAGGATCAAGCCAATTTCTACCAACCCCATAATCAAAAGAAACAAAACCGGTGAAATTATCGCAAATTCAACGGCCATCGAGCCGTCTTCGCCCCGCCTGAACCGCTTGCTTTGTGCAAATTTCCTGAACCGGGTCATCGGTTACTCCGCCTATGGATTGCCTAAAATACAACGTCACAGTTACATCAAGATTTGTATTTACTAAAGAGAAAACCGAGTAATTGAAGAATAGATAGTAAACAGAATAATTCAGATTCCCGAAGGAATTGATCTTTACAATATTTAACAAATATATTTAACAAATAATTCTCATGAATAGTTAATAAAGGCAATTGCGGCAAAACTGCGGCAATTCCGCCGCCGGATCGCCATTCTCCGACCCATCCGGTACCCTGCACCCGGGCCGAACATCGCACTCGATTACGGAATGTTAACTGGCCGTGGCCGTGGCTGTTGCGGTATTGTCAAAAACAGGGCTGGCGAATTCGCCGGACCATACGCGGAGATTGAGATGCGCTTTATGCTGCGGGGCTTGTCGGGTCTCGTTTTGGCGATCCTGACCATCGCGATGATCGGGTATGGCGTACTGACGGTGAACAAATCCCGGCAGCCGGCCAATGACGCCCGTCAGCGGCCCGGCGCCGAGCGCAGCTACACGGTCAATGTCGCCGCCCTCGAGCCGGTCACTATCCAACCGCAGATCCGCGCTTATGGCACCGTGCGCAGCTGGCGCATCCTGGAATTACGCGCCGCAGCCTCCGGAAAACTGGTCGAAGTCTCCGCCGCATTCCGCAACGGCGCGCCGGTTACCGCCGGCCAGTTGCTGGCACGGATCGATCCGGCCGACGCCGGCTCAAGCCTTGCTGACGCGCAAGCCGGCCTCGCAGACGCCCGCGCCGATGAAACCGATGCACAACTGGCGGTCACTGTTGCAGAGCAGGATATGGCAGCCGCACAGCGGCGAAAAGAACTGTATGAGCGTGCGCTTGAGCGCCAGAACGAACTCCAGCGCCGGGGCATTGGTACAAACGCCGCCATCGAAAATGCCGAACTTGATGTTGCCAGCGCCCATCAAGCAATCCTCACCCGCTCACAATCGATAAATGCAGCCCGCAACCGGATCGAGCGCGCCGCGCTGACGGTTACCCGGGCGCAGATCACCCTTGCCGAAGCCGAACGCATTCTCGGTGAAACCCGCATCACCGCGCCATTTGCCGGCCTTCTTGCCGATGTCGATGCAACGCTTGGCCGGCTGGTTACCCAGAATGAACGCCTTGGCCGCCTAATCGATCCGGCAGCGCTGGAAGTCGGGTTCCGGGTATCCAATGCCCAGTTTTCCCGGCTGATTGGTGCTGATGGCGCCCTGCTGACGGCGCCAGTAGCCGCCACCCTCGATCTTGGCGACGTCAAGGTGACAGCCACCGGTCGTCTGGAGCGCTTGGCAGCATCGGTGGGCGAGGGGCAGACCGGCCGCCTGATTTATGCCCGCCTCGATGTCGACGGCACCACCATTTTGCGCGACGGCGATTTTGTCACCGTCACCATCGCCGAGGCCCCGCTTGAAAATGTCGCCCGCATTCCCGCCACTGCTGCAACCGAGGATGGCCGGGTGTTGTTTGTCGATACCGACAATCGCCTGGTTGAACGAACCCTGCCGATCCTGCGCCGTCAGGATGACGATCTGATCGTCGCCATCGGCGACGAAAGCGGCAATTATGTCACCGAACGCCTGCCCCAGTTGGGTGCCGGCATCCAGGTCACAACTGCGACGCCGGCAGGAAAAGGCCCACCAGACGGCAACGGCGAGACAAAGGACAGCACTTCCGAAAATATTGTCCTCAGCGACGACCGCCGTCAGGCGCTGGTCGCCTTCCTGAAGAGCAACAAGCGCATGCCGCCTGATCGCAAGGAACGGCTGCTGCAGCTGTTGGCCGATCCCGAAGTACCAAAACGCGTTGTCGATCAAATTGAATCGCGAATGAAGGGGCGCAGCTGATGGCCACACCTCAGCTTACGCCGCCGCATTCGCCAAGACCCCGGTTCGCTGCGCCCCGCAACGCCGCAACCGGCCTGATCGCCTATCTGGTCGGCCACCGCACGGCCGCCAATCTCATCTTGTGCGTGATGTTGCTCAGCGGCATCTATGCGGCAACCCAGCTCCGTGCCCAGTTCCTGCCCGACATTGTGCTGCAATCTGTCGACGTCTCCATCGGCTGGCCCGGCGCCGGGCCTGAAGATGTCGACAGGGTGATCGTGGCGACGGTCCAGCCAGTGCTGATCGCTGTCGAAGGCGTCGATGCGACAAGCGCCGTGGCGCGCGAGGGAACAGCCTCGATCAACATTGAGTTTGAATCCGGCTGGGACATGAGCCGGGCCATGGACGAGGTCAAGGCCGCCGTCGATTCGATTCGCAACCTGCCCGACAATATTGAAGAGCCGGTAGTCCGCCGCAACACCTGGCATGACCGCGTTACCGATGTCGTCATCCACGGATCGGTCGGGTTCGACCTTTTGTCCCGCTATGCGGTGGAGTTTCAGGCCCGCCTGTTTGAGGCCGGCGTTACCCGCACCCAGCTGAGAGGCGTCGCCGATCCGGTCATTCGCATCGCCGTTCCCGAGGCCCGGCTGATCGAGCATGACCTGTCCCTGCAAGCGGTTGCCGATGCGATAAAATCGGAAAGTGAGGCCGATCCGGCCGGCGATCTGGGCACCGGCGCCGCCCGTGTGCGCACCGGCACTGAACGCCGGTCTGCCGAAGCGCTTGGCGCCATCGCCATCCGCTCCCTTGCCGACGGCAGCAAACTGTACCTTCGCGATATCGCCAACGTCGATGTCGAAGGCGTGGAACAGGGTCTTGCCTACTTCCGGCGCGGCAATCCGGCAATCATCTTGCGGGTCGATCGTTCCAGTCAGGGCGATGCGATCAAGATTCAGGCGGTCGTCGAGAAAGTGGCCGAAGCGATGCAGCCGACTTTGCCCAAAGGGGTGAAGCTGCAACTGACCCGTACCCGCGCCGAGGCTATATCCGACCGGCTGGATATCCTTATCCGCAACGGCGCCTTCGGTCTCGCGCTGGTGCTCATCTTCCTGTTCCTGTTCCTGTCGGCCCGCACCGCGTTCTGGGTCGCCATGGGCATACCGGCTGCCATGGCGGCAACTCTCGGCCTGATGTTCGTGTTCGGCATGACCTTGAACATGGTCTCGCTGTTTGCGCTGATTATCTGTCTGGGCGTGGTTGTCGACGACGCCATTGTTGTCGGCGAGCACGCCGATTTCCTGGCGCGCCGCCGGGGCATGGCTCCAGCCGAGGCCGCCACTACCGCTGCCCGGCGCATGGCCGCCCCGGTATTCAGCGCCTCAATCACCACGGTCATCGCCTTCATGGCGCTGGTCTTTATCGGCGGCCGCTTTGGCGATCTGATCATCGCGATCCCAATCACCGTATCCATGGTATTGATCGCCAGCCTGGTGGAATCGTTCCTGGTCCTGCCCGCCCACATGCGCCATGCGCTCTCGGCAAAAGAAAAAAGCCCCTGGTACGATTGGCCAAGCCGCACCTTCAACCGTGGCTTCCGCTGGTTTCGCGATCGCCTGTTTGTCCACTTTGTCCGCCTTGTTGTTGTCTTCCGGTACCCGGCCATCGGCGCCGCCATCATGGTCTTGTTGCTTTCGGCATCGATATTCTTTGACGGCACGGTGCGCTGGCGGTTCTTCAATGCGCCCGAGCGCGGCACGATTTCGGCCAATATCGCCATGCTTCCCGGTGCCAACCGGGGCGACACGTCCGCCATGTTGGCCGAGATGCAACGCGCCCTCGATGTCATCGATGCCCGCTATGCCGAAGAACATGGCGAAGCGCCGGTGGTGTTTTCGCTGGCAACCCTTGGCGGCAACACCGGCCGGGGCCTGCGCTCGGCGGCCACCAAGGACACGGACCTTCTGGGCGGATTTTCCATCGAGCTGATCGACCCGGATCTGCGCCCCTATTCCGCTTTTACCTTCATTGGCGACTGGCAAGATGAAATCCGCCGCCACCAGCGGCTGGAAACACTGGCCTTGCGCGGCCAGCGGTTCGGCCCCGGCGGCGATGCCATTGATCTGAAGTTGTTCGGCTCCGACGCCGATACACTGAAACAGGCGGCCGAAGCGGTGAAACAGAAGCTCGCCAGACTTCCGGCCGTCAGCGCGCTCGAAGACACGCTGGCTTATGACAAATCCGAACTTCTCCTCAATCTCACACCGCGCGGCGAGGCGCTCGGCTTCAATACCGACCAGATCGGCGCCGAACTCTACAACCGGTTGCGCGGCATCGATGTTGCCGAATTCCCAGTCGGCACCCGCACCGGCACCATCCGCGTCAGCCTGCCTGATTCCGAACTCAATGCCGCCTTCTTGAACCAGACCCGCGTCCGCACACCCGGCGGCGGCTACATACCCTTGAGCGAAATAGTCTCGACCACCGCCCGCTTCGGTTTTTCAACGGTGCGCCGCGAAAATGGCCGCCGGGTGATCCGCGTCACTGGCGATATTGCCGAAGACGATCCCGAAGCGGCCACGCGCGTTGCACTGGCGCTGATCAAAACAATCCTCCCTGAAACCGCCGCAGAATTCGGCATCGGCTTTGAATTTGCCGGCCTGGCGGAACAGGAAGGGGAGTTTCTGTCTGATGCGGTTCTTGGCCTGGGATTATGTCTGATCGGCATATTTGCGGTACTCGCCTGGATATTTGCGTCCTGGACCCGGCCGCTATTGGTGATGGCCGTCATTCCCTTCGGCCTGATCGGGATGATCTGGGGGCACCACTGGCACGGCCTGCCGATCTCCATGTTCTCCGTTGTCGGCTTCATCGGCATGTCCGGGATCATCATCAACGATTCCATCGTTCTGGTGACAACGATCGACGAATATGCCCGCCGCATGCCCTTCATCGACGCGTTGGTGGAAGGGGTCGCCGACCGTCTGCGCCCGGTCCTGTTGACCACGCTGACCACCGTATTCGGTCTGATGCCCTTGCTGTTTGAACAAAGCCGCCAGGCGCAGTTTCTGCTGCCGACCGTGATCACATTGGCCTACGGCCTGGGCTTTGGCGTCCTGCTGGTGCTGATTGTTACTCCGGCCCTGTTGGCGATCCACAATGAACTGACCGCCATGCTGCGTTCAGGCCGGCGCCTGATCAGCCTTGTGACAGGCGCACGCCGGCGCCGGCACAACCGCGCGACTGCGCTGTGATCGCAAACGCCGGAACGGATAAAATCAGACGCCCAGAAATGGTGAATAGTCGCCGACCATCAGGCGGTACGGCTCCTCGTTTTCCTCAATGTCAGGAAACCGGCCGATCGGTTCGGCGAAATAATTATCGGTTTCATCGTCATTGACCGTTGAGACTTCACCGATCAGCACATCGCCGCCTTCGCCCCAGAACCCGTGCCAGACATACGGCAACAGCGTGACACTCTCACCCGGCTTTAGCGCAAGGCGCCCGCCGGCCTTCACCGTCCGCGCCCGGCCGTCGCAATAGACGGTCACATCATCATCCGTATTGAGCGTGCCATCAGGCGTATTGGCATAAAGCTCGATCACCAGCGTGCCGCCACCACGGTTGATAATGTCCTCAGCCTTGACCTTGTGATAATGCATCGGAGACAGCTGATCCTGGCGCGAAATCATGATTTTTTCCGCGTAAAGCATGCCGGTACCGCGCGCCAGATCGGCGGCGTTGCCGTTGCGCACGGTGAACAGGAACAAGCCGAGATTATCGAAATCGCCGCGGCCATAATCGGTGATGTCCCATCCCAGACGGGCATCGAAAATGGCACCGCAGTCATCCGTGTTGGCCCGCCATTCAGCCAGCGACCAGTTGGCAAAGGGCGGCATCACATAACCGAATGAACCGATAAAGGCGTCGGCCTGTCGGATGATTTCGTTGACCTGTGATCGCTGCATTGTACGCATCCTCGTTGATGTCAGACCTGTTGTTCAGCCTTTTGCCGGAACTTGTGAAGTCCAACAACCGGTCCGCGTTAGGATTAACAGAGGATTAATCCAATGTTAGCCCCGCTTCGAACTAAATTATCGTTATGAACGCGCGGACCGGAAATCAATCTGACGGCCGCAACAGGCGGAAGAACAGGTGTTGAAATGAGTGACAAACGGCAAGGCCCACGACTTCGTTCCCTGAAAGGCGGACGGATCCTCATCGGCAAAACAGAATCGATCGATTGTGTCGTCCGCGACCTGTCAGATTCGGGCGCACGACTGCGGTTTCCTGCAATGATCGGTGTTCCCGAAAGTTTTGACCTGGCCCTGACCGCGGACCACATCCGCATCCCGGCTCGCAAGGCCTGGCGGCGCGGCAACGAAGTCGGCATCCGCTTCTCCCGCCCGCGCACCGAAGCAAAGAAAAACGCCGCCTGACCGGCAACACGAGCCGAGCCGGGCCACCGGTCTCATCAGGCATTTCTGGCTTGGTCAATTCGGATACTCTAATGCCGCCAGAACTGGCACTCGGGCGACGCGAAAGCACAGGGCAAGGGCATTGGCGATTTCAACGGATGAAGTGAAGAAATACGCTACGTCCCACCGACCCGTCACATCATCGTTGCCAATCACCTGAATGCCGTGCGCTTGCGGCACAGCCGATGCCAATCTGAACGGTAGATCGGAACCGTAGATTCGGTAATGCCCGTGATCAGCCCAATCGGGATATCCCCAGTCGGTTGTAACCAGCCGGGTTGACGGACTGGGTGCGGTTATCTTGACAATTCCGTCCGGTCCGGCAATCCGCAGCATTTCTGCCAGCGCCGCAAGATCGTCATCAACATGCTCGATGACATGATTGGCAATCACCCAGTCATAGGCGCCGTCCGGCCGGTCGATCGCGGTCAAATCCAGCGAATTATCGCCGCCGTGAACAGAGATTTCAACCGAGCCGAAACGTTCCGCCGGCGCCGCCGGGTCATTGGAAAATTGCAGGGCCTTGCCACCGGCAAGCAGGCGGTCATCCAGCACATCATAGAGATGGCGCACAATCCGGTGACGTTTCAGGCTGCCACAATCGGCGCATCTGGGTGGCTGACCATTTGCCGCCAGGCGTCCGAGCGGACCGGCGACAAACGTAGTGCCGCCGCAAATCAGGCAGGCCTTCGCACCCATTGTCTCTGGCATTTTTCACCTTTCCAGCCGCATTCCGGTGTTTGAACCGATTGCCCTGTTCTCAGGAATATTCGTCAGCCTCTGTCGCGATAGCAGTTGACAGTTCGGATTTGCCTGGCGACACGGTAAGCACTGGCAAACAATACTGATATCGGAAATAACAGTGGCCAATGCAGACCAATTCGGCGCGTCCACCCTCCGGTGGCAGGACCGCATCGCCACTCTTGACGATCTGGATCAGCATTACGGTCAGGCCAAGGCGCGCTCCCTGACCAAGGAGCTGGATCATCTGTCGCCGCAGTATCAGGCATTTGTTGAAAAAGCCCCGTTTGTCGCCATCGCCACATCCGGGCCGGGCGGACTGGATTGTTCGCCGCGCGGCGATCCGCCGGGATTTATCCGCGTCGTCAACCAGCACACGCTATTGATGCCGGACCGGCGTGGCAACAATCGCCTTGATACCTTGCGCAATCTGATCATCAATCCGCGAATATCCTTGCTATTCCTGATCCCCGGCGTCGGCGAAACTCTGCGGATCAACGGCACGGCTGCACTTTATGCCGACCCGCAATTATGCGCCTCGTTCGAAATAAATGGCAAATCCCCGGCCAGTGTCATCGCGATTACGGTCGAGCGCGTTTATTTCCAATGCCAGAAAGCGCTCATCCGATCCCGCCTGTGGGATCTTGATGCCCAAATCGCCCGATCGCAGCTACCAAGCCCCGGCGACATCCTGTCGGCAATCGATACCGATATTGACGGCACCGCCTTCGATGAGGCCTATCCCGAAGAGACAAAAAACACGATTTACTGAGCCCGCAGGATAATACGAAGCCACCCGCCGGGAACAGACGAGCCGGTTATCCGCGGCCGGCCAGCGGCATATTGGTTGCCATGACCGTCAGGTGCAGCACATTGGCCTCCAGCGGCAGGCTGGCCATGTGAACCACCGCTTTGGCGACATGGGCGACATCCATCATCGGTTCCGCGGCAATCGTACCGTTTGCCTGGGGAACACCGCTGGCCATTGCCGCCGCCAATTCCGTCACCGCATTGCCGATATCGATCTGGCCACAGGCAATTGAGTAGGGTCGGCCATCCAGCGCGATGGTCTTGGTCAGACCACTGATCGCGTGCTTGGACGCCGTATAGGGCGCGGAACCCGGCCGCGGCGTGGTCGCCGATATCGAGCCATTGTTGATGATTCGGCCGCCCTGCGGCGACTGCGCCCGCATCAGCGCGAACGCCCCGCGCGCGGCAAGAAAGGCACCGGTCAGATTGACATCGATAACCTTTTTCCACTCCTCGGGCGAGATTTCGTCAATTGTGTTGGCCGGAACATTGGAGCCGGCATTGTTGAACAGGACATCCAGCCGCCCGAACCGGTCCCTGATGACCGCATAAAGCGCATCCACCGACGCCGCGTCTGTGACATCGGTTGCAACAGCAAGCCCGTTGGCGCTGTTGGTGCCCGCCGCGGCGATTGTCTCATCCAGCGCATCGCCACGCCGGCCGGCTAGCACACAGGTATAGCCAGTGGCCAACAGCGCCAGCGCGGTAGCCCGTCCAATGCCGGACCCGGCTCCGGTAACCAGCGCAATTTCCCGTGCATTTGTCCGTTCATTTGAATCATCCGCCATAATTTTCTCCTCCACCAATCCGTCTGCCGGTTCGAATTATTATTGAAATGCACCGCCGCACCCGATGCGCGCACCAATGCACGATCGCCGGCATCAATGCACAAGTTTTATTGCTGCCATGATCGACAGCCCACTCCGGCCGTTGCAAATCGGTTCGGCTATCGGTTTACAACCTCGGATATGCGATCTGCATCCTTCCGATTCGCGAGGCCACCATGAACGAAATTTTCAGCATCGAAAACCTGTTCACCCTTGTCATGCTGATCGCCCTTCAGGCGGTCCTCGGCTTTGACAATCTTCTGTATATTTCCATTGAGTCAAAACGGGTTCCGGCCCACCATCAGGCCCGCGTCCGGCAGATCGGCATTGGCTTGGCGATCCTCCTGCGCATTGTCTTGCTGTTTGTCGTCATGCGGATGATTGAGGTTTTCAAGGAACCGTTTTTCCCGCTGCATCTTCCCGGCATCATCGACGGCGAGTTTACCGGGCATGCAGCCATCGTTCTGGCCGGCGGCGCATTCATCATCTACACGGCGGTAAAAGAGATATTCCACATGCTCGCGGTGGAAAATCTCGAACACGGCGGCGGCGCCAGCCATCGCTCGCCGCTGACCGCGATATTGCTGATCATCGCCATGAACCTGGTGTTCTCCTTCGACAGCATCCTGTCTGCCCTGGCACTGACCGAAGTGTTCTGGGTGATGGCAGTCGCGATTATCGTCTCCGGCATCATGATGATTGTGCTGGCCGATCGGGTCTCCGAATTCCTGAAGAAGAACCGCATGTACGAGGTGCTCGGCCTGTTCATCTTGCTGATTGTCGGCATGTTGCTGGTATCCGAAGGTGCCCATCTCGCCCATCTGGAAATTGTCGGTTATCCGATCGAACCGATGGCCAAAAGCACATTCTACTTTGTGCTCGGCATTCTGGTGATTGTCGAAATCGCCCAGAGCCGATACCGCGGCAAACTGGTTCGGCTGCGGGCGCAGCAACCGCCCAGCCCTGATCCGACCTGACAACAAGAAGGAAGGCTCAGGACCACCATCCACAAACCGAAGCACTGACCAGCGACAAGTCTTGCACGCAAACGGCGAGTAAGAAACAATTCGCTAAGTGAGTCTGCGTTCCGGGCGTAACCGAAACCTGGTCATGATCGGGCCACTCCTGGCCCTAGTGACCCGACCTCACGAGGGGGAGACAATGGGCTCAACAGAAAATGCGGCACCTGCCGGCGGGGACCTTATCAATCCCGATTTTACACCACCATTAAGTTAGGCGGTCCCGCTTGGCCTGCAACACGTACTGGCGATGTTCGCCTCGAACGTGACCCCGTCGATCATCATCGCTTTGGCCGCCGGATATACATTCGGCTCGGCGGACATGGTTTACCTGATCCAGATGGCGATGGTATTTTCCGGCATCGCAACGTTGTTCCAGACCATTGGCGTGGGGCCAATTGGCGGCCGGTTGCCGATCATGCAAGGCACCAGCTTCGCCTTTATTCCAGTGATGATCCCGATCGTGAAAACTGCCGGCATGGCCGCCCTGTTTGGCGCCATCGTTATCGGCGGCGTCTTCCATTTCCTGCTCGGTACCATCATCGGCAAGGTCCGCTATGCGTTGCCACCGCTTGTCACCGGACTGATCGTGCTGGCCATCGGACTGGCGCTGATTCCAGTCGGCATTCAGTATGCCGCTGGCGGTGTACCGCTAGTTGGCAAGCCCGAGTTTGGAACATTTCAGCACTGGTTCCTGGCACTGGTGGTGATCTTCGTTGCCATCGGCATCAAGTTCTTCGTCAAGGGATTTGCCAGTTCCGCTGCTGTATTGATCGGATTGATCGCCGGCTACTTTGTCGGCGTGGTCATGGGCATGGTCGATTTTGGCCGGATCGGTGGCGCCGCATGGTTTCTGGTTCCAACCCCGATGAAATTCGGCTTTGAATTCAATTTTGCAGCCGTCATCGCCATTTGCCTGATGGCCATCGTCTCGGCCGTCGAGACGGTCGGCGATGTGTCCGGCATCACCAAGGGTGGCGCAGGCCGCGAGGCCACCGATAAGGAAATCGCCGGGGCCACCTACGCCGACGGATTGGGTTCGGCGGTCGCCGGCCTGTTTGGTGGTTTGCCCAACACATCATTCAGCCAGAATGTCGGGCTTGTCGCCATGACCGGTGTCATGAGCCGGCATGTGGTCACCATCAGCGCGCTGTTCCTGATCGTTGCCGGCCTGGTGCCCAAAATCGGTGCCATCATTGCCGCCATGCCAATCGCGGTTCTGGGCGGCGGTGTCATTGTGATGTTCGGCATGGTTGCATCGGCCGGCCTCAACATGTTGTCGGAAGTCACATTCAACCGCCGCAGCATGGTGATCATCGCCCTGTCGCTGGCGATTGGCCTTGGTCTGCAACAGGTTCCCGAAGCGCTGCAGCATCTGCCACCGACGATGAAGATCCTGATGACTTCTGGACTGTTGCCGGTAGCCTTCATCTCCATATTCCTCAATCTGGTCTTGCCGGAAGAGGAATAGGCCGGACGAAAATTAAACCGGAAGCGGCAACGCCGGAAAATTTTGGTTTTTAAAGCCAATCGGCGCGGAGTCATTCCTGCGCCGGTTTCATTTCAGTCCCAGTTCAACACGATCTTGCCGCTTTCCCCGGTCGCCATGGTGGCAAACGCCTCTTCAAAGTCGCCGATCGAGAATTCGTGGGTCAGGACCGGCGAAATATCGAGCCCGCTCTGCAACATCGCCAATCCCTTGTACCAAGTGTCGAACATCTCCCGGCCATAGATGCCCTTGATCATCAGGCCCTTGAAAATAATGGTGTTCCAGTCCACCGCCATCTCGCCGGGCGGAATGCCCAGCAGCGCGATTTTGCCACCATGGTTCATGACCGAGAGCATCTGCCCGAAGGCCGGTGCCGCACCGGACATTTCCAGGCCGACATCAAACCCCTCGGCCATGCCCAGATCATCCATGATGTGGGCAAGGTCCTGACGCCCCGGATTGACCGCCCGGGTCGCGCCGATATTGCGGGCAAGCCGCAGCCGGTAGTCATTGATATCGGTCACCACCACATGCCGCGCGCCGGCGTGCCGGCACACCGCCGCCGCCATCACCCCGATCGGACCGGCGCCAGTGATCAGCACATCCTCGCCGACCAGATCAAACGACAACGCAGTGTGGACGGCATTACCGAACGGATCGAGGATCGCTCCGACAGTGTCGGGAATGGTGTCCGGCACCGGGTAGACATTGTGCTCTGGTACCACCAGATATTCGGCAAAGGCACCGGGCCGGTTGACCCCGACACCCAGCGTCGAGCGGCACAGATGCTCGCGCCCTGCCCGGCAGTTGCGGCACTCGCCGCACACGATATGACCTTCCGACGTCACCCGTTCACCCGGTTTGACATGGCTGACCGAAGCGCCCACTGCCTCCACCACACCGACATATTCATGGCCGACGACCATCGGCACAGGAATTGTTTTTTCTGCCCAGGCGTCCCAGTTCCAGATATGCATGTCGGTGCCGCAAATCGCTGATTTGACGACCCGGATACGAACATCTCCCGGTCCCGGCTCCGGCACAGGCACTGACTGCAATTCAAGACCCGGACCGGCGCTCGCCTTCACCAGCGCCCGCATTGTTTTGTCAGCCATCACAGTCCCCAGATTTTTGGCTCGGCAAATTCCAGGCAATTGCCGGACGGATCGCGAAAATATATCGACCGGCCGCCACTGGGCCAGACCATGTCGGATTCAATTGCAATACCGGCGGCCTCCAGATGAACCCGCCACCGCTCAATGGCATTGCCATCAGCGCGAAAACAAATATGACCCGGCCCGTGCGCCCCATGGCTGGGTACTGGCAAGCCGCCGGTTGCCGGCTTTTCCGTCTCGTGCGGATCGAAGATCAACAGCACCTGACTACCGCACCGGAAAAATATATGGCGATCCGGATCGCGGGTAATATTTTCAAGACCCAGAACGCCACCGTAAAACTGCTCCACAGCATCAAGGTCATCGGCATAAAGTACCGTTTCAAGGACGCTTTCAGCCTGCATCGCCGGAATATTCATTTGATCAGTCCCAGTTCGCGGCCCGCTGTTGAAAATGCAGCAATGCAGCGCTCCAGATCGGCGGAACTGTGAGCGGCAGACATTTGCGTGCGGATGCGCGCCTTATCCATCGGCACCACCGGATAGGAAAAGGCCGTAACGAAAATCCCCTTCGCTTCCAGCGCCGTTGCCAGTTTACCGGCCACTACAGCGTCGCCAACCATCACCGGAATAATCGGATGGTCGGCACCGGCAAGATCAAAACCAAGGTCGGTCATTGCCGCGCGGAACTGACGAGCATTGTCGTGCACACGCGCGATCCGCTCCGGCTCATCACCCAGAAGATCAAGCGCCGCGATCGTCGCCGCGCAGATCATCGGCGCCAGTGAATTGGAAAACAGATACGGCCGCGCCCGCTGCCGCAGGAGATCGACGACAGGAGCCGATGCCACCACATAACCCCCTGATGCGCCGCCGAGCGCCTTGCCAAAGGTACCGGTCACAATATCGATCCGCTCGGTCAGCCTGAAATGATCCGGCGTACCGCCACCGGACGGCCCCATGAAGCCAACCGCGTGGCTGTCATCAACCATGACAAGGGCGTCATATTTGTCAGCCAGATCGCAGATCGCCGGCAAATTGGCGACGATACCGTCCATCGAAAACACACCATCGGTGGCGATCAGCCGGTATCGCGCGCCGGCCGCCTCGATCAGCTTGGCTTCCAGATCCGCCATGTCATTGTTGGCATAGCGATACCGCTTCGCCTTGCACAACCGCACCCCGTCGATGATCGAGGCATGGTTGAGCGTATCGGACAGGATCGCATCATCTGGCCCGAGCAAGCTTTCAAACAGACCACCATTGGCATCAAAACAGGAGGAAAACAGGATCGCCGCATCCTGCCCGAGGAAGGTGGCGACCCGCTGTTCCAGGTCGGTGTGAAGATCACCGGTGCCGCAGATGAACCGCACCGAGGCCATGCCGTAACCATGGCTGTCGATGGCCGCTTTCGCCGCTTCTTCCAGTTTTGGATGATCGGCAAGCCCGAGATAATTGTTGGCGCAAAAATTGAGCATGTCACGGGGTGCCGATCCGTCATCGCCGCCGCCTAACCGGACATGCGACCCCTGCGGCGAGACAATGATCCGCTCGGCCTTGTAAAGGCCGGACGCGCGGATTTCATCAAGCGTCCGTTCTGCCTGTTTGGAAAATGTGTCGCCCATCAATCGGGTCTCCCGGCCATGCAAATTGGTCCGCCGACACCATGGCAGGTCGGCGACCAAAGATCACGATCAGATCGGGCGTGCGCTAAAGTTTGCTCCGACCAATGTCGGTTTCAATCAGCGATTCAGCGATCCAGATTTCCAGCGTATGGACATCGGCAACTTTCTGGTAGTTGCGCCATTTTTCGCCAAACCGCGGATCGACCTGAAATAGCGCCGGCACATCTAGCGACCGCGGAACGAGGACAATTTCCGGTTTGTTTTTGATGAAATCATCGACAGCCAAGGTCCGGAACGTATCCAGCACGCCAACACCGCGGGCCGCATCGGCAGGATCGTTGGAAGCAGCAAGCGCCAGTGCGCCCGGCAGTCCCCACAGGCACTGAAACCGCGACGACCACTGGCCATTGATCCGCGTCACGGCAGGAAAATGCCCATTCAAGCTGGCGCTCCAGCTCACAATGCGCCGGTTTTCGGCATTCGGTCCGAGCGCAGCAACAAGCGCGTCACTGCGCTCCTTCAAGATGAGGTGCGGGGAGAAATGAAAGAGTGGCACCCACAATATCGCGGCAATGATGACGGCCATAACGGACCGCGCCACCGTCGAACGCCCGGCCTCGCTCCGCTGCGCCTGCAACACCGCAACAATTCCGAGCCAGGCGACAAGCGGCATGGCGTGATAGATCCAGCCCTTGCCCTGCACCAGAAATGCGACGAGAAATCCCGCCGCTGCGAGCGCTGCAAAAAACACCGGCTGACCGATGCGGTTGGCAACAGGCCTGGCCCACAACGCCAACAGCGCCGCCGCGCCAAGAACCGCCAGTCCGGCCGGCTGAAGAGTAGCCGCAAGCGTAGAACCATATCCGCCATAGGTTGCAGCAGCCAGCGGCACGACGCTCGCCAGATATTGCGGGTGACCGAATACAACCACCAGCCCATAGGCGGCAACGACAAGCGCCAACGCCAGTGACTGCGCTGTAAAGGCAGGCCGCAGCGACCGGGCCCGCGCACATTGGGCGAGAACGATCAGCGCCGGAACTACCAAAATATACGGCTTGATCGCAAATCCGATGCCGGCGCACAGACCAAGGACAATCCGCTCGCCTGGCGACAGGATCGGAAGATCTTTCAGATCGGGTGCAAATCCGACTTGCAACAAATACGGCAAGGTCAGGATCATCACGAAATGTTCGCGCTGGCCAAGCTCGTAGATTGGCGCAACGCCGAAAATGAGAAAGAGGAAAGCAGTAAAAAATGCAGTTATTGTCCGGGATACACCGTAGCGCGACAGGATCGCGCCACTCCAGATCAGCGCGCCCGCCAGAAAACTGCACAACATGCCATAAAAAACCGCATGCGCCGGCCAATCAAACAGTTGTGCCACCGCTTCTGCCGGCGCCGCCAGATAAATGATCATTGGCGGATTGACGTCCATCACGTCACGATAGAGTTCCGCCCCGCCCAACCACATCCGCGCCGCTTGCAAATACCAGGCCACATCATGGCTGACATGGCCGCCGGTCAGCGTCGGAATGAGAAGAAACAATACAGCCGAGGCCAGCGCCACGGCAATCGACCGCCACAAATTTGCGCGCCGCGCCAACCCGGCCGGCGAGCGCAACGCCATGCCCGGTTCAGCCGCTGATCCTGTGTCCGATCCGTAGGCCATCGCCCTCATACCTTGGAAAAAAGGATGCAGCGCTCAGCCTAGCCGGCCAGACATAAGATTGGGTAAATTGAGGACCGGCTACCGACCTAACGTAGTCCGAACAGCGGCTCCAGCGCCGTCAGAAAATCATGCATCGACCCGCGATAATCCATCAGTGCCTCCAGATCGATAAGACCGGTCAGGATCAAAAACGGCACCGGCGACGTCGCAATACATACTGTCAGGAAAAACCAGCGGGTTTTGAAATGCCGGCTCATCCCGCACATCATGGCAATGCCACCACCGCCACCGACCGCGCTGTTGCCGGGAATGTTCAGCGCCAGACCAACCCCGGGATACCGGTAGCGTGCAAGCAGGCGCGCCGCTGATCCCGGTAGCAGTCCTCGTTTTGGCCCTCGCCCGGCGCCTGGTGCCGAATCCCGCCGATTGCTGCCTTGTTTCCCGCGCCTGTCCTTGCGCAGATACCGGAACACCGCCCGCCGCCAACTCACCGGAATCCGGCGACCGGCAAAAAAGGCCAGCATCAATCCAAGAATTGTCGCGCTATAGCTGGCCAGCGCTCCGGTTTTGCCAAACATCGCGATGATCGCCAGACCAATTTCGATGCCCGGAAAAAACGGGACGGCCAGCGCCAGGGCATAGGCACCAACGAACAGCGCAAACCCCAGATTGCCAAACCGCAACTGCGCATCCTTGAGAAAATAGGCAAGGTCCATCAACCCGTCATGGGAAAAGGCGTGGCCGGCAGCCAGCAGCCCCATCCAGAACAAAATAATGGCAACACCGCGAAATCCGGGGCGACGAAACCTCGTCGCAATCCAGATGGCAAAGACGGTGACGACCGACAAAAACAGTGTGGCCAGCATCCACCCGGTCGCCGAGGCCACAAGCATCGTTTCAGCGCCGGCATCGGAGGCGTGAAGATATTGGTGGCCAGCGGTCGTGGCAAAAAGCCAGAACACGATGGCAGCAAAAATCAGCAAAATCCGGACGGACAATCGAGTATGGGCCGGTTCACCGAACCCGCCGCCCCCTTCATCCATCCCGTGCCGGCCCTGTGCGCCCGCCCGGCGTACGCTCATAAAATCTGTCGCCCCGAATTGTGAGAGGTTTGCCAGCCACAAACCCCCATACACAAGGGCCGGAAACACTCATCGTGCATTCCGGTATAGATCGGATGCCCTGCGAACGAAAGCAAACTGCTTTCGCGTCGCGGCGGATCATTCGAAAATTGATTCAGATCAGGGTGTAACGGAGTGCGCCGGCGCGGCGATCATATAAAGCGATGTCCCGATCGGCAGCGGCACTCGGCCGACAAAAAATCGCTCAAAGGCAAAGACTGCTCGCAAGATTTTGTTTGCGATCGGGCCAGGCAGGGCATCATCAGCGGTATTCATGCCGATCTGCTTTTTGACAAACCGCACCGCAACAACCGCCGGAAACAGGATCGACATGTAATAACCGATCTTGCGAACTTCGTAGCCAGCCGTCTCGGCGACCGCGCGAAGGCTCGCCGGCGTATAGCGCCGATAATGGTGGTGAGCCTCGTCGTGCGCCGACCAAAGCCAAGGGTGGGCCGGAACAGTCACTAGAAGCACCCCGTCCTTGCTTTGCCGGCGGGACAGGGATTTCAACGATCCCAGATCATCTTCGACATGCTCCAGCACGTCCATCAGCACGACAAGATCGTATTCGCCGCCATCCAGCTCTTTGAGTTCCGGCAACCTGCCATCGACTATCGTCGCTCCGGATTTGCTGGCGGCAAGATCACGTGCTTCCTTATCGCATTCAACCGCCGTCACCGGTCCAAATTGACGCAACATGGCCAGATTGCCACCAGTGCCGCATCCCACTTCCAGTATCCGCGGTTCCGGGCGCGTCTTGGCCGTACGCCGGCTGGCAAACTGCCGGATCAAACGGGTGACAATCTGTCGCCGCGCCGCAAACCACCAGTGGATGTCCTCGTGCGCTGCCATGCGCAGATATATGGATCGATCCATTACACCACTTGCCTACTCGTTGCCGAACGCCCCCGGCACCGTGTTCAAATCGATCACGGCCTCAAGGTCCTGATCTGTTTAACGGCAAATAATTAATGGCCTGTTTGCCAAAACACCGTGTTTGGAAAAAACATGGAACCGGGTATCGACCGTGTTTGGCACTGAAGCGGCGCAATCGGCAGGCCTGGTCTTGCCGACTTGCCACGCATTTGCCCCACACTTGCCTCCAGACTTGCCCACCGGGGCGCGATCGCTTAAATGCCCCGATATTCCCGGGTGAGCCCCACATTCCTCGAAAAATTATGAAACAGCGGAGAAACCGACGCCATGGCGCGCCAGTTCATCTATCACATGGCCGGACTGTCCAAGACCTATGCCGGCGGCAAGAAGGTCCTCGACAACATCCATCTGTCCTTCTATCCGGACGCCAAAATTGGCGTTCTGGGCCCCAATGGTGCTGGTAAATCGACGATTTTGAAGATTATGGCTGGCCTTGAAACCGAGTTTACCGGCGAGGCATGGGCCGCAGATGGGACCAGGATCGGCTATCTGGCGCAGGAGCCCGAACTCAACGAAGACAAGGATGTTCGCGGCAATGTCATGGAAGGCGTTGCCGAAAAACAGGCCATCATCGATCGCTACAACGAAGTGATGATGAACTATTCCGATGAAACCGCCGAAGAGGGCGCCAGGCTTCAGGATATTATCGACAGCCAGGACCTGTGGGATCTCGACGGCAAGGTCGAAATGGCCATGCAGGCCCTGCGCTGCCCGCCCGACGATGCCAAGGTCTCAACCCTGTCCGGTGGTGAAAAACGCCGGGTGGCGCTGTGCAAGTTGCTCCTGTCGGAACCCGATTTGCTGCTGCTGGATGAACCAACCAACCATCTCGATGCGGAGACCGTCGCCTGGTTGGAAAAGCATCTGGTTCAGTTTCCCGGCGCTGTGCTGATCATCACCCATGACCGCTATTTTCTCGACAATGTCACTGGCTGGATACTGGAACTGGATCGCGGCAGCGGCATTCCCTATCAGGGCAACTACACCGCCTACCTCGATGCCAAGTCCAAGCGCTTTGCCCAGGAACAGCGCGAAGATGTCGCCCGTGAAAAGGTCCTTGAACGCGAACGCGAATGGATGGCCGCCTCACCGCGCGCGCGCCAAGCCAAGTCCCGCGCCCGTATCCGCGCCTATGACGAATTGCTCAAGGCCAACGAGGCCCGCACCCAGTCCCGCGATGCCCAGATCATCATCCCACCCGGCCCCCGGCTCGGCGATCAGGTGATTGACGTCACCGGCTTGAACAAAGGCTATGGCGACCAGATGCTGATCGACGGGCTGGATTTCACCCTGCCGCCCGGAGGCATTGTCGGCGTTATCGGTCCCAACGGCGCCGGCAAGACGACGCTGTTCCGCATGTTGACTGAACAGGAAGCCCCCGATGGCGGCGATATCGTCATCGGCGACACGGTGAAACTGGGCTATGTCGATCAAAGCCGCGATGATTTGAATCCCACTGACAATGTCTGGCAGGCCATCTCCGGCGGCGCCGAGATCATCCATCTTGGCAAACGCGAGATCAATTCGCGGGCCTATACCGGTTCGTTCAATTTCAAGGGTGCCGACCAGCAAAAGCCGGTCGGAAAATTGTCAGGTGGCGAACGCAACCGGGTGCATCTGGCGACCATGCTGAAATCCGGCGCCAATGTTCTGCTGCTCGATGAGCCGACCAACGATCTCGACACCGAAACGCTGGCGGCATTGGAAGAAGCGCTGGAGGATTTCGCCGGCTGCGCCGTGATCATCAGCCATGACCGGATGTTCCTCGACCGGCTCGCCACCCACATCATGGCCTTCGAAGGCGACAGCCATGTGGAATGGTTTGAGGGCAATTTCGCCGAATATGAGGAAGACAAAAGACGCCGTCTTGGCGCCGACGCGGTCGAAAACCCGCGCCGGATCAAATACAAGGCGTTCAGTCGCTGATACCGGATTGGCAGACACGATTTGTAGCTTAAATCCGCGCCGAACCTGTCCAACAAATAGGGAGTATCTCAGACTGTGTGGCACGCCAGATCATTCGAGCAGTTTTCGTCTTTCCTCGAATTCTTCCTTGTCAATTTCCCCACGGGCGAATCTTTCCCGCAGGATATCCATTGGCGACTTGGCCGGCGGTTGACCGTGGAAGCTGGCTGGAATTGGTACCCCAAGCCAGCGAACGAGTAACACCACGACAGCAACGATCGCAGCAATGATTACGATCACCCAAATGGGGCCAAACAGCATCCCCCATCCACCGCCCCACATATGATGACCGTAAAGTCGATCACCCTGACCTTGTGCGAACGCTGGCTGCGCCATCAACAGTGCGCCAAAAACAAAGGGAATAATTCCTGCAATTTTTCTCATCGCGACCTCCGTTGATAATGGCCAACCGGTAGATGGATCGCCCGAAATTTGCGTTGATGCAGGTCAATCATCGCTGAGGTATTGCCGGGCATACAATCGCCCCACCTGTTCGCCGCTGCTCCCTTCCGTTTCGGATAGCAGGTGGAATTCTGCACCGCCGATGTCGAAATACGCTTGATCAGATAATCGCGGACGGACGCCTTAAACCCGGCGCGCGCACCATTACGATTGGTGACCCCGGCAGGATTCGAACCTGCGACACCTGGATTAGGAATCCGCGCGTCTAACGAGACGCATTTACGATTTAACCGACATGCCTATGATATATAACCCTATTCTGCGACACGTCTACGCACTTAACGACAGCGCTTCCTTCTGCTACGGTTGCTAATCGGTTGCTAATCGCAGATTGGAACATCGATGGCTGCACCTTCAGATGGCCGTGTCCGTATCACCAAATCCATCGTCGATAGACTAAAGCCCGACGAGATACGTTGGGATGCTGACGTGCGTGGTTTTGGTATTCGATGTCAGCGGAAGGCGAAGAAATACGTCTTGAAAACGCGGGTGAACGGACGCCAGCGCTGGATTACCATTGGCGAGCACGGCTCGCCCTGGACACCCGATACGGCACGCAAACAGGCTCTCAGTCTTTTGGGCGATATCCACAAGGGCCTGGATCTTCCAACTCTGAGGACGGGAGGCGAGTCACAGCCGACAATCGCCGATCTGTGTGAGCGCTATCTCCGTGAATACGCGGCCCAGCACAAAAAGCCATCAAGCGCTGCCGCGGACAAATCTAACATCGCCAACCACGTCATCCCGCTCCTCGGCTCGACACTGGTAACTGAAGTCACACGTTCTGATATCGATGACTTCAAGCGGGCTGTGCGAGACGGTAGTACGGCGCCGAAGAACGGTAGTGGCCTCCGCTCGGGATATCGAGGCGGCGCGATCGTTACCGGCGGAACTGGTGTCGCCAACCGCTGTCTGGCTCTTCTGTCCAAGATGTTCAATCTTGCCGAGCGATGGGGCCTGCGGCCAGACGGTTCCAATCCCGTCCGTCACGTTGAGAAGTACAAGGAGAACCGGATCGAACGGTTCCTGAGTGAGGATGAACTTGCTCGTTTGGCCAAAGTCCTTTCAAAAGCCGAAGCTGACAATTCCGAGAGCCCATTCGTCATTGCCGCTATTCGCCTGCTTCTGTTCACAGGGGCGCGGCTCGGGGAAATCCTCACCCTGCGCTGGGATTGGATCGATCTGGATCGAGGGCTGATCAATCTTCCTGACAGCAAGTCAGGGAAGAAACCCGTTTATCTCAATTCTCTTGCCATGGATGTCCTTTCAAACCTCCCGCACATTGAAGGCAATCCCCACATCATCGTCGGCAACAAGGCGGGAAGCCATCTCGTCAATATCAGGAAGCCTTGGTATCGCATCCGGGAAGCCGCAGGTATTGAGGATGTTCGTATCCATGACTTGCGTCATACCTTTGCCAGCACCGCCGTCTCGGGCGGCTTAACGCTCCCCCTCATTGGCAAACTTCTCGGCCACAAGAAGTCTGCCACAACGGAACGCTATGCCCACCTTGCCGATGATCCGATCCGGGCTGCGAATGAAGAAGTGGCACAACTGCTGGGCAAGGCGTTCAAAAGCCCAGCCGCACATTGATAGGCATTAATGAACTTTAATTGCTTTTATGGCAGCAATATTCACGGTGCATATCTAACCGCCGAATAATTGTTTCTCCAGTCCCGGTTGTTATGGGTATGCATCTACGGGCGGGCGCTTTGCGAATCATAGGCGTCCGCCCCTGCCTTCGCGCCTATTGGGGCCGCTGTGGCGGGTAGCGCTGAGTTTCTAAATATTTCTACTGTTTAGATATTAGGCGGCCTTGCCTGATCCAGATCAGTTTGACGCCACCCCTTCGCCTGTTACGCTGAAACCGCGGCGGCCTTGAGGATGGAGGGGCTGTGATGCTTACCAGATTGATCGGTGCGGTTGTTGGGCTGGGCTCTAAAGGTGCTTTGGCTGAAGGTAGGAAGTCGAATTGATGGTTAGAATAGTAAACGGATTTATTAGGTTTTACGCGTCAGCTTTTTCAAAAGGGAAGTTATCTAAAATTAACAATAATGTCTTGTCGGCGGCTTTAAGGGCACGTGGATATAATAATTATAGGAACAACAAGGAAAGTGGAGAATGTTTCTTTATTGAGGAAGTTTTGTCCCCCTTTTCTCCTAAGTTATGTATCGATATCGGTGCAAATGTTGGAAATTACACTCGGGAAATATTGGAAAAAACTGATGCTAAAGTTATCTCCTTCGAGCCTTTGCCGACATCCTATGAGGCTTTACAAAAAAGATTGCAAAAATATGCAGATAGGATTGTTCTTGAAAACAAAGGTGTATGAGCAAGGGATGAAACGTTAACAATACATTACAATCCAAAAGCGTTATCCCATGCATCATTCTCAGAAGATGTTAAGAAAGTAAGCTGCGTATCGAACGAGATGGAAGCGAATGTACCAGTCGTAACCTTAGATAGGTATTGTTCTGATAACAGCATTACGGAAATTGA